>NZ_JACSEU010000001.1:2100000-2204458 GCF_014334335.1 Treponema sp. Marseille-Q3903 | reverse complement strand
ACTTTATACAAATCTGTGTTTGTGATATATTTCAACGTGGCCGAGTTTTAACAATGTTTTTTTTCGGCAAGGATGATAAAAATGAAAAATGCATACGTAAAAAGAGTTTGGGAATATGTGCAGGCGAAAAATGCAAATGAGCCGGAATACCTTCAGGCAGTTCAGGAAGTTCTAACAACCCTTGAACCTGTTGTAGACCAGATGCCGGAACTTGAACCGAATGCAATTCTTGAAAGAATGGTGGAACCTGAGCGCGTAATTATGTTCCGTGTTCCTTGGATGGACGATGCCGGTAACTATCATGTAAATCGCGGTTATCGTGTTCAGTTCAACAGTGCTATTGGACCTTATAAAGGTGGGTTACGTTTTTCTAAAGAAGTTAACCTTTCTGTTTTGAAATTCTTGGGGTTTGAACAAGTTTTGAAAAACTCTCTTACAACTCTTCCGATGGGTGGCGGTAAAGGTGGTTCTGACTTTGATCCGCATGGAAAATCCGACAAAGAAGTTATGCGTTTCTGCCAGTCATTTATGACAGAACTTTATCGTCATATAGGTGCTGATGTTGACGTTCCTGCCGGCGATAAAAACGTTGGTGGACGAGAGATAGGTTATATGTTCGGTCAGTACAAGAGGATTCGTGATGAATATACAGGTGTTTTTACCGGCAAAGGTCTTACATTTGGCGGTTCATTGATCCGTACAGAAGCGACAGGTTATGGTCTTATATATTTTGCTCAAGAAATGCTCAAGAAAGTTGGTGACAACTTCAAAGGAAAAGTCTGTGTCGTTTCCGGGTCAGGAAACGTTGCTACTTATGCTGCACAAAAACTCATTCAGCTTGGCGCAAAAGTTGTCACTTTGTCAGATTCAAACGGATATATATACGATGCTGACGGAATCACTCAGGAAAAACTCGATTGGGTTAAGGAATTAAAAGGTGTTCGCCGCGGCCGTATATCTGAATATGCAAAGAAATTTCCTTCAAGCAAATATTTTGAAGGCAAAAAAGTTTGGGAAGTTAAATGCGATTGTGCGTTCCCATGTGCTACACAAAACGAATTGCTCGGCTCAGATGCAAAAACTCTTTTGAGCAACGGAGTAAAACTTGTTGCAGAAGGCGCAAACATGCCATCTGACTTGGACGCTGTAAACGCATTCCTTGACGCTAAGATTTTATACGCTCCGGGAAAAGCTTCAAATGCCGGTGGTGTTGCGACATCAGGTCTTGAAATGTCACAGAACTCTGAACGACTCTCATGGTCTTCTGAAGAAGTTGATGAAAAACTCCACAGCATCATGGTGAATATCCACAACAACGCTTACGATACAGCGATTAAATTCGGTGCTACAGACGGTAAGTTTGTCAACTACGTTGCCGGTGCAAATATCGCGGGATTTGTAAAAGTCGCAACCGCTATGATTGCTCAGGGGCTTGTATAAACCTTATCTTATAATCTTCAAAAAGTCTGTCCTAAAGTTGTCAAACTTTTAAATGGGCAGTCTTTTTTTTTGCAAAAATCCAATTGCTAATATACAATATTTTGTATGAGAACAGTCGTAAAAAAACTTGATTATGAAAAAGTGATAAAGCTTCCTGAACCGAATCTAAAAAGACCGCTCAAACAGCCATTTTTCTGGCGTTGGCTTTTTAAAAACTTGAGCAAAAAAGAACTTAAAGCTGTAAAATTCACCTGCAACAAAATTGGAATGGAAAAGCTTAGCAAAGACGAGCCTTGTTTTGTCATCATGAATCATTCGAGTTTTATAGACCTCAAGATTGCCTCAGTTGTACTTTATCCACGCCCTTATAACATCGTCTGCACAAGCGACGGTTTTGTCGGCAAAAATTGGCTTATGCGCCATATTGGTTGCATCCCTACAAATAAATTCGTAAAAGATTTTGTGCTTGTCAGAAATTTAAAATATGCTGTTGAAAAACTTCAGTCTTCTATCTTGATGTTCCCGGAGGCGAGTTACAGTTTTGATGGAACTGCGACAAAACTTTCCGGAAGTCTTCCAAAATGCTTGAAAATTTTAAATGTACCTGTCGTGATGATAAAAACTTACGGTGCGTTTGCAAGAAGTCCGCTTTACAACAATCTTCAAGTTAGAAAAGTGAAAGTTTCTGCCGATATAAAATATCTGTTTTCGAAAGACGATATAAAAAATAAATCTACTGAAGAATTGAACGATATCTTGAACAAAGAGTTTGAATTTGACAATTGGAAGTGGCAACAGGAAAATCACATAAAAATAGATGAACCGTTCCGCGCCGACAGTTTAAATAGAGTTCTTTACAAGTGTCCTTTTTGCCGAACTGAAGGAAAAATGAACGGCAGCGGAATTGAACTTGAATGTAAACAATGCGGCGCAAAATGGGTTTTATCGGAATATGGTGAGATGGATAATATTTTGCCAGGGAAAGGTGATTTTTTAGAAAGTCCTGCAACAAACTCACCTTCCGTTTTTACACATGTTCCAGATTGGTTCAAATGGGAAAGAGAAGAAGTCAGAAAAGAAATTCAAGCAGGAAAGTATAAGATTGAAGCTGATGTAGACATATTTATGCTTGTAAACACAAAAGCGATTTACAAAGTCGGAAGCGGGCATCTGACTCATACTAAAGACGGATTTGTCTTAGACGGGTGCAACGGGCTGCTTCATTATAGACAAAGTCCGAGAGCGAGTCACAGCCTTTATTCAGATTATTTTTGGTATGAAATCGGCGATATGATTTGTATCGGTGATATGAAAAAACTTTATTATTGCTTTCCAAAAAATGCTGGAGATATTGTCGCAAAAGCTCGAATTGCAGCCGAAGAGTTGTATAAAATCTATAAACAAAGCGATATAAGTTTTAACAAACCGAATATTTAAATCAATTTTCTTCGAACTTAAACCACTTAAAGTCGAAGTTGCAGCCAGGCAGGAACACAAAGCTCACTTTCTGATTTCCCGTGATCGGCGAAATGTCAAAAGTTTTTATCTCGTATTCGTCTGTGTGCACAAAATCGATCACTTGAGTAATTGCATTTCCCGCTTCATCAAAAAACTTAACATTTATCGTGTTGTTGTCGGTATTTGATTTTCCGCAAACAGTCAGCTTTGTCGCTTTTTTATAGCCAAAATTCATGTTTGAAAAATCGAGGTTTACATTGTTTCCAATCCCTTCTACACAATCGACTCCTTTTTTGAATGTGTCGCCAACTATGTCATCTGCGTCGAGCGCATTTAGTTTTGCAAACGCTTTTGGAGTTTTATCAAAATAAAATCCGTGAATTACAAGCTCTGTTTTTAAAACAATGCTGATTGTGTGAACGCCGAATAGACGTCGATTCAATGTAAAAGTATTTTCTGTAAAAGTGTTGTAAACTGATTTTGCGCGGTAAATATCTTTTAGAATGCAGACGCTGTCTTTTCGATTCGGAATGCCGTCCCAAATTTCTACAGGTTCTTCTACCGCAAATGAAAACACAGGATAGTGAATCACATCTGCGCCGTCTTTTCCAAAATCAACTTTGTCAAAACTGATCCATGTTTCACCGATTCCTCGATTGCTTATTCCGCTTTCAAGGCTGACAGGCGGTTGGCTTCTCTCTTCATTCCATCTGCTCATCCTGCACGCTTCAATCAATTTATACGGATTCAACATCGGGTTTCCGACTCCGCTCACTGTGATGTTCAAATCGCTTATCACTTCAACATGGTCTTTGCCATTGTCTGAAGTGCATCTCAAAATGCATTCTCCATCTGCAACTGCTCTGATTTTTCGCACATCATTTTGCGCGCTATTTTTTTGCTCAACTATCTCAACATAATCGCTTTTTACGCATTCTTTTAAAACCGGCATCCATTTGATTTCTTCTATAGAGGCATTTTCAGGAAGCACACGTGCAGATACGCTGATTTCCCTGTTTTTATTTGTAAGCTCTGTGCAGCACGTTGTTTCAATTTCGATTTTACGAACAGGAATAAAATCTTTTTCGGGGCGAATTGCGTAATAAGGTGGTACTTCAAGCCATTTGTGACCGTCCCATTTTAAAGAAACTGTAGGAAGCTCTTTGCTTGCAGCTGTGATTATAAAAGAGCCTGCAAGTGTTGAAGAGCCTTTTTTTCTTATTATTGCGACAAGTCTGTTTCCAAACAATTTACGGCTGTGAGAGTTGCCGTTTTCGGGAACATATTGGTCGTAATCGGTAGAATCTCCGTTATCCATCCCGACAAGTTCCGCATCTCCGGTGACGTTTAAGGTGATGTAATTTCGCGCATTTTCAACAAGAATTCCGTCTTTGTCGGCTGCCATCAAATCAACAAAAAACAGCTTTCCATTTTCATCATAATTTTTTTCCGGCTGAATGATGATTTTTGCAGGATCTCCGAACGAGCGTTTTAAGTCTTCGGCAATAACTTTGCCATTTTCATCGTATCCGACAGCTTTTATTTCGCCTTTTTCGTAGATGACGTCCCATTGACCGAAAGGTTTAAGTCCTGATTTATGGTCGATTTTTGTCAAGCCGCGAGATTTTCCATTTACAAACAATTCAATCGATGAAGCATTTGTGTACGCTCTGACCGTGATTTTTTGACCGATATTCCAATCCCAATAAGGAAGAAGGTGGACGAATGGCGCTTTTTCTACGCTTGTCCACGCAGATTTGTAGAGGAAAAACGAGTCTTTCGGAAAGCCGGCAGTGTCAATCTGACCGAAATATGAGTTTTTTGTGTGATAAGGAGTCGGCTCGCCAATATAATCCCAACCTGTCCACAGATATTGCCCTGCACTGAATTTTTTGTCACGGTCTCCTGTGATTACAGCTTCTGTGCTGCGAGCGCCCCAAGTCGTCGTGCAGTTTCCAAGAGAGGAACACTGTAAATCATCGTATGTGACAAGGGTCAGATTTTGAGGAAAATGATAGATTCCTCGACTTTGAACTGTTGAGGATGTCTCCGAGCCATAGATTTTCCAACCGTACTTTTTGTGGTGTTCGTCGTAGAGCCGCTCAAGATAATTATAACCGACAACGTCGATTTCCTTGGCGCAATTTTGAGCACCGTCAGTCATCATGTAGTTTGAAGCGATTGTAATCAGTCCGTTTTTCTTCGGATCAAAATGCTCTACAATTTTTGAAAGCCGTTTTGTGATTTCAAAGCCATTCCCAACATGAGTGTCGTATATTTCGTTTCCAATGCTCCACATTATAAGGCATGGGTGATTTCTGTCTTTTCTAACCCAGCTGATTGTATCTTTTTCATGCCACTCGTTGAAATAATTTCCGTAATCAAACGGTGTTTTAGTTTTTTCCCACATGTCAAAGCATTCGTCGTCAATCAAAAGTCCCATCTCATCAGCGAGATTCATCCATGCTTTTGGGGGAGGATTGTGAGAGCAACGTATAGAATTTATCCCCATTTCCTGAAGTTTTACAAACTGACGGCGCAATGCTTCTACATTGAATGCAGACCCGAAAGCTCCGTGGTCATGATGATGGCAAGCGCCGTTTATCTTTAGATGGCGACCATTTAAGAAAAATCCGTCATCTTTGTCAAAAACAGCAAACTTGAATCCGCAGTTTTGAGCTGATTCTTCTATTATTGTGCCGTTTATATCTACGAGTTGAGTTTTCAAAGTGTAAATATAAGGTTTTTCCGTATCCCAAAGATTAGGAGATTTTACAACTAGTGAATCGCACGCAACGGCAAGATTGTATCCGTCCAAAGCCTGAATATTTTTTTTGCGGTAAAGTGATTCGTCTTCCGGAATAGCTTTTAGGATGTCTGTTTTGCTTTGTGCAAATAAGTTTTTGTCTCTGTCGATGAGCTGATTGATTACAGTTAGCCCTGAAAAATCTCCTTTGCTGCATATCTCTGTTTCAATTTCCACAGTCCAGTTTTCATTTAATTTTGAAGGAGTTACGGGGCGCGCAGAAAAATAAATCCCATCTGTCGGGATATGTGTGAAATCGCTTGTTATAAGAGTTACATCGCGGAAGATGCCTGCTCCTGAATACCATCTCGTGTTGCAATTTTGATAGACTGCGATAACTTGAATTGTGTTTTCACCGGAATGAACTAATTTTGAAATATCGAATTCAAAAGTCGAGTAGCCGTATTTCCATTCGCCGGCTTTCTTACCATTTATCCAGACTACGCAATTCATATAGACGCCTTCAAAACGAATTGCAGTTCTTTTACCAGCTGATTTTTCGTCAAGTGTAAAAACTTTTTTATAAAAACCGACGCTGTTTCTGTAAAGTGCTTTTGCATCGGTGATAAGCCAGTCATGCGGAACTCTTACAGGAACGTAATTTAGCGAATCTGCATGAGCAAAAAAACTGTCGGGACAGAGAAGAACGGGTTTTTCATTATCGTACATCGATTTTTCATCGATTGGAATTTCACAAAAACTCCAGTCATCGTTAAATAATGTTGTCATACTTTTAATTATAAAATCAAACTAAAAAAGAAGATAGTGTGATAATTCTATGTTTGTTGTACGAATGTCTTGCATTTTATGTCGGCAGAAAGCTTCAACTTGACTTGATTCGATTTATATTGTACTTTTTAACTATTGGATCAGATGCCTTTCAAGTGTCTATCGCAAAACCCCGCCAGAGGAGGAATCCAGCAACGGTATGCGATCAGAGCTGTGCTTAGGATTATCTGATCCTTTTTTTTGAATTCAAAAAAAAGGTAGATAAAAAAAGGTACCAAAAAAAAGTCGCAACCGTGAGGAGAATTTCGGTTGCGACAGGTGGAGAGTGTTATAAAAAAATATCGATTTGAATATTTTATTTATTTATCTGTTTTAACTTGTTTTTAAATTTTGAAGACTTTCAGTCTAGTTTTTTTATTATTTCGACTGCTTTTTCATACTCCTTTTTTAGAGCATCGATTAAAGGTTCAAGAACTTCTTTTTTAGGAAGTTCATCTTTGTCCCTAAGTTCTTCTGTGAGCGCTTCACAATATTTTGACAGATTAGAAAAACCGAGGTTCAGGGAAATCCCTTTCATGTTATGGACAGCAAGAAATGCTTCTTCACAATCGTGAGCTTCAATCGCCTTTTCTAGCTTTTCCATCGTTTTTTCTTCAGGAAATGCTTTTATGAATCTCAAAATCCTTTCGGGCTTTTTGAGTCTGTGAAGTACTTCGTCATAATCTGCAAGAATACTTTTGTATACTTCATCAATTGTCATTAAGCTCATCCCTTCTGTACGCTGCTAAGATTCTATGATAATGAGTGCAGAAAAAGTGCATAAAAAAGAAAAAAAAATGAGAATTTTTTACCTTTTTTTTTAAGATTATCCAAAAAAATCCTTGTTTCACTGGAGACTCGTACTCAAAAGCCCGTTTACGTCTTCTCCCCAACTGTACTGAGCCATGAATTCTTCTTGGAATTTGTATTCAGAATCTTCCCCTTTTTTGAGATAGTCGTAATAATCACAGATAACATTTTCAGGAATGATTGAAACAAATCCTCGCGTTTTGTAGATGATATTCAAAATGCCGTTTTCTGACAAAACTTTAGATAAATCTGCGAGCAATGTGCGCAATCGGCTTTGTTTATTTTTGTGGTTGCGAATGTCTTCAAACAGAATTTCCGAAAGCTCATGTACAGAACATGAAGAACCTTTTCGATAAACAAGATATGCAAGGAGTTCTTTTGTCTTTGTGTTTTTGAACTTAAGAGGCGTTCCTTTGAAAAAACAGTCAAAATTTCCAAAGCACTGGACAAAAGGCTTTTCAGCTTTCCTTGAGAAACTAATGAATTTCTTCAAATAATCAATTTCTTTTTGAACAGCTTCCTTAGTTGCAGGCTTTACAATAAATCCCGAAGCGTTAAGGCGGATTGCATCAAGTGCAAATTTCTCGTATGCAGTTACAAAAATTATGTAGCAGGTAGGACAAATCTGTTGTATTTCTTCCCCTAGTTGTATTCCTCGTCTATCACTCTCCATTACAATATCAAGAAACGCTACGTCAGGGCAATTATTGTGACACCATTCTAAGGCATCTGCCGATTCTGTAAATGATTTTATACTGGTGATATCATCTATCTGCTCTAAAATCAATTCCAGACACGACAATGAAAGCTGCTCGTCATCAACGGCGATAACATTCATAATTATATTATATTATATTCTTGTAATAAAATCAAATATTACTTGAAAATCTTTGAAATTTTTCTTTAAAAAGGAAACCCTGATATTTTACAAGGTGTGTTTTGTAAAATACCAGGGTAACTATATGATGAATGACTTATTTACTGTCATTTTCCCGTTGTTTATACAGCTTCGTTGTGGGCAATATCTTCTTGCATTTCAAGGCAAGCGTAACTGTATAATATCTCTGCGATATTCTTGAGAGGTTTCTTTGTCCTCAATCCCATGCTTGCTGCAAAGTCAACAGCTGCTTTTGTTGCTTTAGGATTCCAGAGTTTTGCGTTATCGAGGTTGATAAAATCGGCATGGAACGAATCTGCGAGCGCTTTGATATGCTTGTTCATTTCTGAGATTTTTGCATCTCCTGTTTTGTTGTTCACAGAGACAAGCGCTACACGACGTGACTGATTTGATGTAACAGAGTTGAGGAGTTCCATGTAGTAATTGTCGAAATCAGAGGCACTTGTTCCAAAGAGTTTTAAGTCTTTTTCACCGATGTGGATTATAACAGCTTCAGGCTCAAGAGGGCTGATATTAGCTTCAAAGAACTCTTTTGCATTTTTTACAGAGAGATTTTCTTCACTTCTGTTGTAGAGCTTAAAGTCAAAACCAAATGAATCAACCAATTCGGTAACAGGAATGTCTTTAGCCATTGAGCTACCAAGAAGAATCACTGAATTCTTTTCAGCAATTTTGTTTAATTCTTTAAAGTTCATATTTTCCTCCGATGAAAAAGTATAGTCTACATTTTTATATTTTTTCTGAAGTTCTCTGATTTTCTGCTTAGTTACTATAGCTGATTTCTGGTTGTCGAGTCGGACATTTCTTATAAACACGAATACGTTTACCATCACTATTGCGAGATTCAAAAAGTAAACAGCCAGCACATAATTAAGTTGATTGTTGATTATCTTTGCAGAAATACCTGCGATATATCCTGTAATAATCAGGATGATAAATGCAAGGCTTGTTCCTTTTGCAGTGCGAGCCTTGTAAGCCTTTATTACATTCAAAGGCCATGAAAAACCAAAACAAATAAGCATTGCTGCTTCAAATAAATGTGCATAATTCATGATTCTAATCTCCTAAGAAAACTTTCATTTTGCTTTAAGCAATCTTTTTGTCTTCTTCGTTGTTTCTGTAACTATAATAACGCAATGCAGAAAATAAACAATTTTTAGAAAGATTAAAAAATTCTTTTTAAAGTTGCCGACTTTTTTTACTTTCTAAAGTGTGTTTTTATTTTTTTATATGCTGTATATTTACATTATGAAAACTAAATCTTCTATAAATGAGCAAAATAAAACTAAAAAAATCAGAAAAAGTAATGCAAAAGGGCGGCTGACTTCGATAAGTCAGTATATTCAGCTCGTTCAGCTTGTCATCATCATCATGACTACGATTTTTATGGCTGTCGGCGGAGTTTTTATAAACATCAACTCAAGCAGCAAAGCGTTTAATGAAAATTTGCAAAATACATCAGCTTTGATCACAAGGCTCTATGATTTTACGCGGTATTACGACAGAGAAGACTTGTGCAGGTATATGGACAACATTGTAGAAGAGCTTGATGATGTCGACATAGTTTCCATAGTAGATAAAAACAACAACCGCATTTATCACACAAATCATTCGCTGATAAACACACAGTATGATGGTACTATTCCTGATTTTGCAGTTCACAAAAAAGGTTACTACACCGAAAACGATACAGGACCTTCAGGCTCCCAGCGGAGAACATATTCTGCAATCTATAACTCAGATGGCGCTTACATCGGATTTATCATGACAATCTGCCTCCGCACTTCAATCATGACCGGAATAATGAGGACAGTCGGACTTTTTATTGTCGTGACGCTTTTAGCAATTTTCTTTGAAGTTGTAATATCAAAAACTTTATCGCGCAAGATAAAAAAAGAGTTTCTCGAATTTACGGAAGATTTTGAAGGCACAAAATTTCTAGTCGATTCGATGCGAGCTAATAATCACGATTTTATAAATAAACTTCACGTGATTTTAGGGTTGGTGCAGATTGGAGAATACGACAAGGCTGTTTCATATATTGAAAATATTTCTATCATCCAAAGAGAAACTGTCAGCACAGTTATGAAAGCGATCGATAATCCGTCGTTTGCAGCTCTTCTGATTGGAAAAATAGCGCGTGCTTCCGAATGCAATGTAAAGTTTTTTTTACAGCAAGGAAGCTATTTTAAGTCTTCAGATGTGGGTGTCCCTTCAGAAGCGCTTGTCACAATAACTGGAAATTTGATTGAAAACGCACTTGACGCAATGAATATGCATTCTCTGAAAAACGGACAAAGCGTAGAGCAAAACGAACTTTCTTTTGGAGTTTTTACAAAACCGGGCGAGCTTCTTCTGACTGTTCAAGATACAGGCGGCGGCATAAAAGCTGAAATACAAGATAAAATATTTGAAAACGGATTTTCAACAAAAGGAAGCGGTCGTGGAGTTGGGCTATATCATACAAAGCAGCTGATTGAAAGCCTCGGCGGTACAATTTCTTTTGAGACGCAATCTGGAAAAGGCACCTGTTTTATGGTAAATTGGAAATCACAATGAGTTTTTCAGTTCTTATAGTTGAAGATGACCCGATGGTCGCAATGATAAACGAACAGTATGTACTCAAAAATAAACAATTTTCAATTGCAGGCTCTTGTCGCAACGGTCAGGAAGCTCTCGATTTTCTGGCAGAAAATAAAGCAGATCTCATAGTGCTTGATGTCTTTATGCCGTACATGGACGGAATTGAAACTCTAAAAAAGATACGCGAAAAAAAAATAAATTCCGAAGTGATTATGGTTACAGCGGCTAACGATACGGCAACTCTTGAAGAGACAATGCATCTGGGCGTAATAGATTATCTGATAAAGCCGTTCGCTTTTGAGCGATTTCAGATCGCGCTCCAAAAATTTGCATCAAAAGTTTCTGCACTGAAAGAAAACGATGTCCTGGACCAGGATTTTGTCGACAGCATTATTTCGAGCGGCGGTAAGCATGGGGAAGCCGTGCCGGTAAATGCAGGAGCGGGTGGGGCATCAAATCTTCCAAAAGGGATACAAAAACACACACTTGAAATGATATTAGATTATTTTAAGGAAAACACAAATTGGACAACAGGTGATAGCGTTGCGGAGAAAACCGGAGTTTCAATAGTGACTGTAAGACATTACATGAATTATCTTGTGCAGACAGGAAAAATAGAAGAAGATATAAATTACGAAACAGGCGGCCGCCCATCGATGATGTATAAAAAGATTTGATGTCTTGAAAAAATCATAAAAAATTTACAGAAGGTTATGAATAAAGTCGGTAGGTTCCGTTTTGAGTTTTAAAATGTGGCAGGGAGGGCGACACTTCTGCGTTTCCATAATCGTGTTACTGGTTTTGTGTCGCCTCCGAGTTTTACTTCGCAAAACTCGCTAGATGAGCAAAAAGCCACCCGAATTAAAAAAAACTACTTTTAGCCAAGTAAAAAGCATTGGTGGTTAAATTTCAAAATCAAGGCAGCTACGTGCAGATGTGAAAGGGCGTACTTTGGAATCTGCCACAGCTACATGAGCCGGGTGTTTTGAATAAAATCTCAAAGCTTCTTCATTTTCAAAAGTGGAGTCGAGCATAAAATCGGCGGTAGATGATGACAGGCGCCCGATCGTGGTTACTTTAATATCAACAAGCCCCGGTATTTTTCCTTTCAAACTTTCAAGTCCGTCTTTAATGTCTTTTTTTACGTTTTCTTTTTCTTTGTCAGACAAGTCAGATTTTAATGTCCATAAGATAATGTGTTTTACCATGATTTTCCTCAAAGTTAATATAAAATATTTTTTGAAGTGGAGAAAGAGGGTGGGGTATTTGACTTTGAACGGTTATCATAAAAGTACAGTCTGAAAATACCCGAAAATAAAGCGGGGGTATAAGATGAAGTACGACAAAGAGTTTAGACAACAGGCAATAAAGCTTTCCGATGAAACCTGAGTTCATGAAGAATGCAGACAGCCTGGAATTATCATGGTATATTAGCCGAATGGAGAAAGTCCCAGAAAACATTCTGAGACGCAATTTTTTCGCCTTAGCAAGCAACGGAAAGTAAGTCTCGGACATTACATATCTTTACGGCAAGGCATGTGTTAAGTACCTGAGCCTGACTGAGGACTTGTTCGACGGAGAAGTCGTAGCGTCGGAAATTTCCGGACATCTTGGCGAGGAGCTGTGCAAAAACATTGGATCTTTCCGCAGCTCAAATAAATCCAGAAAGAGCGGTCTTTCATACAGCCATGGTAAGTGAAAACGGAGTAATAAAGACTGAATGCCCTTACAACAAGTTCGGGAAATCAAAGTTCAAAAGCAGTCAGATTTCCATTGATGATGTTATGGCTGAGATTGCTCCGTTCATTGAATATTATAACAATGAAAGAACAAAGCAATCTCTCGGCAGATTGTCACCGGTGCAGTTTCTGGAACAGAATTGAAAAGAACATATCTGATGGTCATAAAAGATTGACAGGAATCAGCTTATTTGAAATTATAATATCTGTAACCGTTCTGGGCATAGAAAAATAAATCTGTCACCTTAACTGTTTCATGTATGTGTTACAGCTAATTTTAAAATAAAAAGTGTCACCAAATCGGCACCAGTCATTTTTTTAACTGTCACTTTTTTTCGTATACATCATCTTGTCCAGACTCCACGAAGCATGCCTTGACCTGCCATATTTACAAAAGTCACTGGGGAGTGTGTGGCAATCAAGAAAGTTTCATTTCAAATAACAAATTGCAAAATTACATTTGTTCAAAAATACACTTAGTACACTAATTTACTGTTTATATATTATAATATACTTATATGAATATATTTTTTTTCTTTAAAGAAGTGTACTAAAGAAAATTTAAAATATAAAAGGCTCTTTTAAAATCAATCAAATATATTCAGAGCATTTCTATTGTTATCAAATCTAGTTCGGGGGTTACATAATTAAGTGTACTTTTTATGTACTTAAGTACACATCTTTACTTAAAGCACACTTGGGGCATGGGGAAACATGAGTTCTTTGCAATACCAGGCAAAATGTGCTATAATATTCACGATATGAACAACACAGAAACGTCTGAGCAATCAAAAGCAGGAATTCTATTAGGTTCAGCTCCATAAGATAAAATCCAGCCCAAACTCAAAGAAATGGCAGACTTCCTCCAGACACCACAATGTGGCAATTACACAGAAGATCAGATTATACTACTTCCTTCAAGTCTGGAAGAAAAGTTACTTAAGAAAACCTTAGACTTCTGTGGTGCAGAAAAAAAATCCTTTTTATATTTGTACAACCTATGCCACACAGGATTTGAAACAAAAGCTCCGGCTAAGTGAAAAATAAATTTCAAAAACCATTTTCGAAAAAGACGAAAAGAATGGAATCCTAGATGTTCATGTCATTTACGACGTAGACCTCAATTTTGTAGACTACGATTATGATGATAGCTAGCTGAGCAGATCAGATGATTTCTGCTTTACAGTATATCCATCATTAAAGAAAGGAAAAATAGACATATTCAATATGTAAGGATCTGCTTAAACTTTGCAAAAAAATATGAAAAATGATATTGTTATTAATAGTATGAATAGTGATGTAGCAACATTACAAAACATTGCAAACACTCTGGAAGAAGAACCACTTGCAAGCCAGAGACTTCTTGCAGAAAATGCCGGAATGTCCATAGGTCTTATGAACGCCGTACTCAAACGATTCGTAGAACGTGGCTGGATAATGCTTAGTAACGTAAACCTCAGAAAACTTTCATATGCAATAACACCAGAAGGAATTGCAGAACTCACAGCCCACAGACAGCAGTTTGCAAGATGCGCTTTCGAGCTTGCTAATATTTATAAAGATGAACTTTGCAAAATGATTTCAGATGCTAAGGACGAAGGCAAAAACACATTCTGTCTTTATGGCAAAAGCTACATCAAGTTCCTTTTAGTTTATGCCTGTCAGATTCTCAACATTACCTTCCTGGAAAAAGGCATAGATGAGCCAATAGATCAGAATGCTTTCTGCGCAGTCGGCGAACTAAATGATGAAGAAGTAATTAAGTCTTTGGAAGCAAAAGGCTGCCTCAATCTTTTGAATGTAATCAACGCCGGAAAAACTCTCTAAACTTATTTAAGCTATTCCTCTTTTATACCAAGTCCCACCTAGAATCGGATGCTGTTACTCATACGCCTCTTAATTCCCCAACAGACCGCAAACCTCAAAGCTTCTTCTCAAATCTCTAGATTATTAAAGCTTTTGCACTGATTAAAAATATCCACATCATCTGAAATATCTTCTATAAAGTTTTTATCTTCTCGGCAAATATCCATCGGAATATCGTTATCTTCCGGCTTTATAAACAAACATCCGAACAGCATGCTCGCAGGCTGTTCGGGTATCATCAAATATGACTTCTGCCTGGAATCTCCACCAAGCCGCTCTGGTCAATTTCAGCCTCAGTTTGTACATCATAAAAAATAAGTTAGTTTTCAACATCTTTCACAACGGCATAAAAATCAGCTCTAGTCCATCAGGCTTTAGGCTACAATCCAAAGTTCCTGGTAGCTGCTCAAATCACACTTTGTATCAAGATGTATTCTTACTTATTTTCAACAATGGATTATTGAAGATAAGTAAGATAAAAATTATAGTTGCCTGAATTTGTTTTCAAATTAAAAGAACTCCGTCATTTCTAACGGAGTTTTATAAACTTAGTAAACATCAATCTATCAAGTAGTTTTATTCTAGTTCACATCCTGCCATCAAGGAATTTACCAGTTTCCTTATGGTTGAAGTTTGGAATCATCCAGTTGAAAAGGTCAATAAGATCCCCACGAGACCACGAACCTTTTTGCTTAAGACTGGCGATAGTTTGTGTAAATCTCTCAAGCTTTTCTTCATCGTAATCCACCGGATTTTTAATAATTCCAAGCGACTCAAACTTATCCATTACCAATCTTTCTTTATCTGTATAGAACTCTTCAAAGTCCTTTTCTCCAGTTGTATCACTCTTAAAGAAGTAAACTGGATACTTGTGCTGAGCCTTAAGTTCGTTAACACGGCTTCTTGCTTCATCTTCTGTAGCACACTGCACAGGCTCATAGCCAAGATTTTTCAGATATTTTTCTGCAATGCTGCTGAAAGTAACAAGATTCAAATCATAATCGAGCTTTGGGAAGAACACATCGCGGTTTTCACCGAGCAGACAAGACATAACACAAAGCTGACCGGCTTCTTTTGGGGTAACGAAATAGCGACGCACATCATTCGGAGCCGAAAGTGGCTGATTTTTGTCCAGACGGCGGTTGAAGCCGTAAAGCAGAGAACCATCACTGAAGGCAACATTCGCAAAACGTGCAGTGCTAACCGGCATTTCTACCGAGCGGCGGTTCAAAAAGAACTCCATAATTCGTTTGCTGGCTCCCATCATATTAACAGGATTTGCAGCCTTATCTGTAGAAACACAGAAATACTTTTTTGCGCCACATTCTTTTGCCATAAGCATTGCGGAATCGGTGTTTAAGATATTTGTGTCTATCATACGCATAAGCGTATAAGGATCTTTTTCAGAACGCACATGTTTCAATGCAGAGGTATTGAACACATAATCATAGCCACCGATACGCTTTTTCTGCTCATTTATAAACGCACGGAAAATCTCACTGCCACAATCTAGTGCGAAAGTTGCGAACTCTCCATCGCCGTACCCAACTGATGAACGGATATCGCGTACAAGTTCTACCATATTGTTCTCATTTATATCAACAACATGGAGTACCTTTGGATTTCGAGCAAAAAGCTCACGACAGATTGCAGAACCAATTGTTCCAGCACCACCAATAACAAGAAAATTAGATTTTTTTATTTCTTCTCGTAAAAAGTTATCATTTTTCAAAATGTCAAATTCAAATAGTGGTTTTGAACGTCCAATAAGTGAAAGTATATTATCGTACATATTCTTATCCTTAATTAAATATATGTTTTCAATTCAGCAGGTATTTCTGGTAAACCTTTAAAAGCAATATGCCATTTTTTAGAACTTGGGTGTAGCACAGCCTCTGCTGTCATAAAAATTATTTTGAAATACAAAAAGATGTTTTTGTGATCAATGTACCAGCTTTCCAACTGCCCCTTATATGGTTGAATTATATTCTGATGGAAGGTGTCAGGATCTTGCATAGAAGAAAGTATATTCTCCTCATCGCGGAAAGCAATGGAAGCCAAACCTGTTAAACCTGGTCTTGCATTCTTAAATTTATCTCTGCACCACTCAGGGTAAGCCATATAATGAGCCTTTACTGTAGGACGATATCCAACAACACTCATTTGACCGATAAAAATATTTATCAACTGAGGAAGTTCATTTATCTTTGTTTTACGAAGGAACTTTCCCATAGGCAAAATACGAGGGTCATCTTTTGTAGTATATAAACCACCGGTCATATTAGGTGAATTACGCAACATGGTTGCAAACTTTATTACTTTAAATTCTTTACCACCTTTACCAATACGTGTCTGGCCATAAAAAATGTCATGCTCACCAGTTAATTTTAATCCAATCATAATTGGAATCATAAACGGTAAGAGAATAATTATTGCTAATCCAGAAAATAAAATATCAAAAAAACGTGTCATACCTTCCTGTTATAGAATGATTTATTCATTCCATTCTCCATTAATATCAAAATACTTTCCTTCTGGATTAAATTTCGGATGTTTACCATCCTTATCACTTAACAATGGATTTGCATCAGGAGCAACAGCCTTCCAGTCAATTCCAATTATTGGATCATTCCACATCAATCCACCTTCTCCAGATGGGTCATAAAAGTCAGTGCATTTATAGGCAAATATAGCTTCATCAGAAAGTACATAAAAGCCATGAGCAAAGCCTTCCGGAATATAAAACATATTCTGTTTCTCTGAATCCAAGATAACGCCATAATATTTTCCAAAAGTTTCTGAACCTTTTCGAAGGTCTACGGCAACGTCGTATACCTTTCCTTCCAAAGCACGTACAAGCTTTCCCTGTGGATGTTTAGTCTGAAAGTGCAGACCTCTTAAAACACCTTTTGACGATTTTGATTGATTATCTTGTATAAATCTCATTGTTAATCCATTTGTAAAAAACTCATGTTCACTATATGTTTCCAAAAAATAACCTCTTGCATCACCAAAAAGCTTTGGCTGTATTTCATAAAGACCTTTTATTTCTGTTCCATTTGCAAGTTCGCATTTTTTGAATTTAAATGCCATTTTCCTATAACTCCTAGTTTTCTGAAATATATTCAAGATATCGACCATAATCAGTTTTATAGCCCTTTGCAATCTCAAGAAGCTGTTCTTTTGTAAGCCAGCCGTTGTGGAATGCAATTTCTTCTATACAGCTTACATACATTCCCTGACGCTTCTGAATAGTTGCAATAAAGTTGCTTGCTTCAAGAAGACCATCATAAGTTCCTGTATCAAGCCATGCCATACCACGACCAAGAAGCTCTACAGAAAGTTCACCACGGTTCAGATATTCGTTATTGATTGAAGTAATTTCGATTTCACCGCGTGCACTTGGTTTTACGTTTGCTGCAATATCAACTACTGCATTGCTGTAAAAGTAAAGACCAGGAACTGCGTAATTTGATTTTGGATTTGCAGGTTTTTCTTCAATTCCAAGAACTTTTCCGTCCTTGTCAAACTCTACTACACCGTATGCTGCAGGTTCTTTTACAAAGTAACCAAAAATTACGCTGCCGTTTCCTCTTTCTACTTTTTCACGAGTACTGCGCAAGGTAGAAGTAAACCTCTGACCGTAGAAAATATTATCGCCAAGAACGAGGGCAACACTGTCATTTCCAATGAACTCTTTTCCAATTATAAAGGCATCTGCAAGTCCACGAGGCTTATCCTGAACAGCATATTCAAACTTCATTCCAATCCATGCGCCGTCGCCAAAAAGTTCCTTAAAACAGCTGATGTCACGCGGAGTCGAAATAATCAAAATCTCGCGGATTCCTGCAAGCATGAGACATGAAAGAGGATAATAAATCATCGGCTTGTCATAAAGCGGAAGAATCTGCTTTGAGACTGCTTTTGTTATAGGATAAAGACGGGTGCCAGCTCCACCGGCAAGTATAATTCCTTTCATATTATCTTCCCTGTTCTGTATAATTTTTGCTGATCCAGTTTTTGTAATCGCCACTTAAAATGTGGTTGATCCAATCGCTGTTCTTCAAATACCACTTTACAGTTTCCTGCAAGCCTTCTTCAAAAGTCATTTTGCGTTCCCAGCCGAGATGAGTTTTAATCTTTGTACAGTCGATGGCGTAACGCTTGTCGTGTCCAGGACGGTCTTTTACGTAAGTAATTGTCTTTTCAACATCTTCAATTGATTTTCCGATCTGAGTGGCAGTGAGTTCAATTACCTTATGCAGCAGTTTGATATTCTGCCATTCATTTTCACCACCGATGTTGTATTTTTCTCCTGTAACACCCTTATTTACAATGAGCCATACAGCTCGGTTGTGGTCTTCAACATAAATCCAGTCACGGATGTTTTCGCCCTTACCATAAACAGGAAGGCTCTTTCCGTCGCGGATGTTAGAAATCATCAAAGGAAGCAGTTTTTCAGGGAACTGATACGGACCATAGTTGTTTGTACAGTTACTCAAAGTAATTGGAAGTCCGTATGTATGGAAATAAGCCATTACAACGTGGTCTGACGAAGCTTTTGATGAAGAATAGGGTGAACGAGGATCATAAGGTGTGTCCTCGCGGAAATAACCTGTCTCGTCCAAAGAACCATAAACCTCATCAGTTGAAATATGATGGAAAAGCACGTCATCGCGGATTGAATCGTCTTCTTTCTTCCAGTAGTTTTTTGCAACATCAAGAAGAGTAAATGTTCCCATTACATTAGTCTTCATAAATGCTTCAGGACCAAGAATAGAGCGGTCTACGTGACTTTCTGCAGCAAAGTGAATTACAGTGTCAATATCATACTGTTTAAATATCCGCTCAACCTGAGGGCGGTCGCAAATGTCAACTTTTTCAAAGAAATATCTCTGTTTTGCAGTGGTTGAGCCTGTCGAAACTACCCCACTTCCATACTTTTCATCTACATCCTTAAGACTTTCAAGATTTCCTGCATATGTAAGACAGTCTGCGTTTACAACGATTCCGTCAAAGTTTGCGTCATTAAAAAGATTGCTTTCTACAGAAGACATACCAAAAAGATAATGGATAAAATTGGACCCGATGAATCCGGCTCCTCCAGTGATTAAAATATTGTGAAATTTTCTAGACATCGTTATTTTTGTTTTCTCCATTCTTCATATGTAATGGCAAATCGTACAATATCTTCATATTCACCATCAGCATTTACAGCTTCTTTGCCTAAAATTGTTTCTTTAGTAAATCCTGCTTTTTCCAGTAAACTTGCTTCATCAAGGAATTTATAAAAAACATAAGAATAAACTTTATGCATATTTAATTCGTTGAACACCTTATCCAAAAGCATTCTTATAGCAATTGCCTGACTTTCAGTATTCCACTCTTCATCGTCACTTGTAAAAATACATAATTCACAGCGATTGTTTGTATGGTCAATATCTTTTAGGTACACAGTAGCAATTGGATAAAACGCAACTCCATAATCTTCCATATCGCGTTCAACAATAAACTGCTGGTATATTCCTGTTTCTATATTTTTGTGAAAGAATTCTTCGTTAGACTCAAGTGTAATAGGATTTTGATTAAGACAATGTGCTCTTACGCTTGGTGTATTTCGCCATTTTACAATTTTTGCACCATCTTCTAGCTTTATGGGTCTCAAAACAATACGCATACACTTTCCTCCTAATTTTTTCATTCTTAAATTTACAATGAGTATTTACTATTTATAAATACTCATTATATGAAGATTTTACTTTATGAAATATTTTTTATCAAGTATAACGCTTTCTTTATACTTGCATCTCACCGTCTATTCCAATTACTTCTCCGGTTACATAAGATGATAAATCTGAAGCAAGAAACAGAATAACATTTGCTACATCTAAAGGTTCGCCAAGTCTGCCAATTTTTACATTTTTGAGGTTTTCCTGGATTTTTATATCACCAATTGCTTGTAACAAACCTGTGTTTATAAGACCCGGGGCGACAGCATTTACTCTAATGCCGTTTGGAGCTAATTCTTTAGCTGCTGCCTTAGTTAATGAAGCAACAGCACCTTTTGAAGCGGAATATACAAGTTGTCCAGCAGCTCCTTCAACTCCAACAATACTTGAAATGTTTATAATAGAACCAGATTTCTGTCTTCCCATTAACTTATTTGCAAGTTGTATCATATTAATAACTGAAAAAACATTAATTTTGAAAACATCTTCTATAAGTTGCTGTCCAATCATACCTATAACATTATCACGCATGATTCCAGCATTATTAACAAGTATATCAAGGTGTCCAGATTCATTCTTTATTTTAAGTATTGCTTTCTTTGCTTCGCTCTCATCAGTGATATCAAAATAAATTGGGATTATCTGAGTATCAAAACGTTTTCCTGTTTCTTGTGCAAAAGAATCAAGACTGCTTTCTGCAATATCTGTAGCATAAACAACAGCACCTTCTTCTGCAAAACGTTCTACAGTTTTATTACCAATTCCTTTTCCAGCTCCTGTCACAAGAGCAACCTTGCCTTCCAATAAACCTTTATGCAGCATAGTTATATCCCTCCTGCACTGAATTTGAAAGGCAAGAAATATATACTATTCTATTGCCCCCCCCTGACTGTACGTTTGACAAGTTGTTCATAATTTTCTCCTTAATTATGTTTGGTTCTAAGCCACTTTCGTTCATTTGATATTTATAACTTCCGGCATGCACAAATATATCATTAATTCCAATAGAAATAATAGGTTTATGTAAACCTTCCTTGCAAAGGCATTCAGCAACTGCACTGTATAATCCACCAATTACACTATGTTCCTCTGCAGTTACAATTAATTTATGCTTTTTATTTGCATGCATAATTGCATCAACATCCAAAGGCTTAATAGTATGCATGTTAATTACAGAACATGAAATATCATCATCTTCTAAAAGTTTTGCCACTATAAGAGACTGTGCCACCATAGAACCTGTTGCTATGATTGCAACATCTTCGCCTTCTTTCAATGTTACTGCCTTTCCAATTTCAAAATTATAATCTTCTTTATAGACAATTGGAGTATTCATAGGTCCAGTAAGTCTGATATATGTTGGATCTGGAGTTTTTGAAGATGCAATAATCGCCTTTATTATTTCGGTACAATCTGCAGGCGAGATTACTGTGATATTTGGTAGTGCACGCATGAGTGCAATATCCTCAATACTAACATGTGTTGCTCCAAGGATTCCTGCACCATATCCCGCTGTAAGTCCAATTAACTTGATTGGTAGTTTCATATATGACATATTTACACGAACTTGATCTGCACATCTTGAAGCACAGAAACTTGCGTATGTATTTGCGAATGGAATAAAACCTTCTTTTGCTAAACCTGCTGCAATACCAATCATATTCTGTTCTGCAATACCTGTATTATAAATTCTATCTGGGTATGCATTTTTAAAACGTTCAAGTCCAGAAAAAAAACATAAATCTGCTGTAAGCATTAAAACATTTGGATTTGTTTCTGCGAGTTCCATTGCTGCAGTACCATGCGCTCCACTTGGGCCAAGAAGAGACCATGTTCTAATATTTCTTTTATCAAATTCAATCATACAGCAGCCTCCAGTTCAGATACAGCTTTTTCATACAACTCTTTTGAAAGATTTGAATTATGGTATTTCCAGTTATTTTCCATAAAAGAAATACCCTTGCCTTTTATTGTATGCGCAAGAATTGCTAAAGGTTTATCTGTTCTATGAGTATAAGCATCAAGGATTTCTTCAATATTATGCCCGTCAATTGAAAGTACATCCCATCCAAAATCTTTCCATTTTTTTTCAAAAGGAGACATATCTAAGACTTCTGTTGTATAACCATCATATTGAATAGCATTCATATCTACTATTGCAACAAGGTTGTCTAACTTGTAATGGGCAGCACTAGCGGCAGCTTCCCATACAGAGCCTTCGTCACATTCTCCATCACCAAGGAAAACAAAAGAACGGGAATCATTATTATCCTTTCTTTTTAAGGCTAAACAAGTTCCAGTTCCTAATGAAAGCCCCTGTCCCAGACTGCCACTTGCAAACTCTATTCCTGGCAAACCGTTAAGAGATGGATGACCACCAAGTTTACTTCCGTCTTGCTTAAAAGTTGATAATTCTGATTCAGAAATTATATTAGCTTCGACCATAGCCGGATAAAGAGCCATGGCTGCATGTCCCTTGCTTAAGATAACTCTATCTCTACCTTCCCAATTAGGTTCATCAGGCTTAAATTTAATAATACCAGCGTATAATCCAGCAAGAAGTTCAACAATCGAAAGACTTCCTCCCAGATGTGCACCGGTATTTCCTGTAGCATAAGTCATTTCTATTATCTGGCGTCGTATACGCTTAGAAGCATTTGTGCATTTAGAAATCAAATCTTTATTTGCCATTTAGATACCTCCATCGACTCTAATTATTTGACCTGTCATATAACTTGCCATATCACTTGCAAGGAACGCAGAAACATTTGCAACTTCTTCCGGTTTTCCCATTCTTTTCATTATAACTTTTGATAATATCTCTGTTTTTAATTGTTCATCAATTTGTGCTCCCATATCTGTTTCAATAATTCCAGGAGCAATGCAATTTACACGAATATTAAAAGGGGCAAATTCACGTGCCAGATTCTTTGTTCCTCCCAAAATAGCAGCTTTACTTGCAGCATATTCATATTGAGCGGGTGTTCCATCAAGTCCAGCTATAGAAGAAATATTGATAATACTTCCTCCATTTTGTCTGGTCATAATTCTAGATACATATTGGGTTAGCATGGTTACTGCAAAAAAGTTTACATCAAACACATGTTTCATTTTATCCATTTGTGTCATCTGAAAACTTGTGCTGTCATCTGCAATTCCTGCGACATTAACAAGAACATCAACTGGTAATTTATGAGAGCGTATTGATTGAATTGCGTTTTTTAATTCAGTTTCATTTGTAACATCAAAGAAAATAGGCCAAATTTGTACATTATTCTTTTCAGCGATATTCTTCATGTCTTTAATAAATGCTTCATCCTGCTTTCTAGCACAAGCCCAAATATTTGCTCCTTGATTAGCAAAAGCTTCAACAATAGCTCTACCAATACCGCGTCTTGAACCTGTAATAACTGCATTTTTACCTTTTAAGATATCCATCATATTATATTAACTCTCCTTGACATCTGTCTTATCAAGTCATAACCATCCCAAATCAAAGTAAAGTCCATAGACTTTCCCATTGGTACAATTCTATCAATTCCAAAAGGTCTGGCTTCTTCAAGGAATTTTCTAAACTCTTCTTCTTTTACACCAAAGTATGTTAAGGTCTGACATCTGACATCACAAACATTAACAATTTCATTAAGAGAATTAATATCCTTCTCAAAATAAAAACCGCTATTGTACTTATAGTTCATCAAGTCCTTGTCAATAGAATCAACATTAATTCTTGTAATGAACATATCATTACTTTCTACTACTTTTACATCTTTCTTTGCCGCAACAGAATACATAGCAGTAAGTTTACCTACAGACTGCACTGATGCCAATGAATATTTACTCTTTACTAGTTCATGAACACGGTTCCAGAAATCAGTTTTAGCTTCTGCTTTTTTTTCACCAATCCAGAAAATAATTCTTGGCGATGTACATGCATTCTGGTCAGAGAAATAAGTATCATTATAGAAATTCTGAATAACATCATCTTTATTATCAGCGGTTAAGAATGCATCTGCATTTACAACAGCAATTGAATGTCGATCAGCAAAAGTTATTTCTGTTGTTCTTGCAGGTATTTTAGACTGCCTTAATTCCGCAACAGTCATATCACCCCCCCAGATAACTCTTACATTACAAAGTGCTGAAAATGTATCTGTTATTTCTTTTACAGGTGGAAACTTTACAAACACAATGTATGGAATCATATTCTTGTGTTTATCAGCAAGAAGTTCATTAATAGCATTGCAAATAATTGTAACCTGTTCAAATGGCTTTCCTGGTAAGCGTACAAGATTGGCATTTCCAGCAAGTAAACCAGCAGCAAAACTGAATGCAAAATTAACAGGTACATTTGATGGTGTACTATGAAAAACAATTCCTTTTCCGAATCTTTCCATTACGTCATCATATTTTTCTTTTTCTTTCAAAAGAGCAGCTTTTCTACACCAAAATCCAAAAGTTGCAACATCAGAATATTCTCTATTTACTCTAAGGATAGCTGATAAATCATTTAAAAAAGCAATAACTTCATCATCAAATGGACGAAGCACTTTTGCATTATTCATCTGTTCAACCACTTCTGGCGAACCAACTACATACTGTAATTCATTAAAACTTAGTTGCATAGGTATCACTGCATCCCCTTATTTCAGCATTTTTTAATCTTCCGTGAATCTTAAAGTATTTTCCTTTTCGACCACATGGACAATCATCAATTCCTTCAATTAGACCTTCATCTTCTGTAAGCAAACTGTGTCCCGGATACGATTCTGGGATTGTTGAGACAACTTGAATTACTCCTGTTTCGCCAATATCTGCTTCAGAATAATCTATAGGTCTTCTTATTATAACATCAGAAAAATTAGAGGAATGTAAATGCCCGCATTCACATTCCATATAAATACAGCCAGTCTGTTCAACCATGCCGTAATAATCATGAATATCATGAAGTCCACATACATCGTTAAGTCTCTTATGAAATTCATCATGACTTACAGCCTCAGAGATTAACTTTTTCCAGCCACCTCCATGAATTAAGACTCCATTAGAAAGGTCAAAAGTTATACTTTCATCTTTGAGCCGTAATAATTCTTTGTAAAAATGCTGCCAAATCATGAAAGTAAAACCAAATAAAAGAATTTTTTGTCCTTTGTATGTTTCCAAAAAATCTTTTAATGCTTCTACATCAAGCTTCATTTCATCATTAAGAGCATAAATCTTTTTAGCACCAAAAATAGAAAAACCTAAGATTCCGGCACCTCGTGCAGAAAACATAGCTCTGTCTTTTATAACACCAGGGCAGTCAATGATAATCATTGGCATTCTTGCAGAGCCAGTAAATTCAGAAACAATCTTTACCATAGTTTTCTGTTGATTAGCAGAAGTTGTCCTGTCAAGGTAAATCTTACTTACAGCTTGTCCCGTAGTTCCTGATGAAGTCATTGTTTTTACAATTTCATCATTGTTTACAGACTTTAGTTCCATATCCTTGAACAATCTTACTGGTAAAAATGGCAGATCTTTGTAAGATTTAACATTTTTCTCATCATAATTAATTGCATTCAACATTTTTTTGTATTCAGGACATTTTTCCTGATGCAATCTTGTCAATCCGGTGAGTCTTTCTGTCAGCAGTTTAGCTTTTTCCTCTTCATCTAATGAATAAGGAGGAATATTTAGAATTTCATCAAACGTCATTTATTGCCCCTATCTTTTCCTTTATTATATTTGCTATATCGCAATAGTGTTCTTTCATAAAAAAATGAGTACCATCAAATTCATGATACTCACACTTTTCTGTAAAATATTTATTCCAATATTTCATTTTATCAAAAGGTGTATCATTTTCTGAATAAAAAACTACAGCAGGAATAAGAGATTTAAGTTTTAAATCTTCAAAATTGTATTTATGAATAATATAATAATCGGCTCTGTATATAGGTAAGTACATTCGCCAAAAACTCTTATTGTTAATTAATTTTTCTGGTACACCACCAAAACTGATAGTCCGTTCTTTTACGAAATCATCCATTTCAGATTCAGAAAAGTTCTTTATAACAGTTTTTGTATAAGGTTCATGTGCAGCAAGAAAAATAAAATCAGGAAGTTTAATATTTTCTCTGTCAATTATTCTCTTTAAAACTTCAACAACACTTATTGTTCCCATGCTGTATCCAAATAATGCGTACGTACCCCCTTTGTAGTTATTTATTAAATTATTATATAAATCATCAGCAAGTTCATTAAAATTCTTGTAAAAAGGTTCTTTAAATCTATTGCCATGACCTGCATATTCAAGTGGAATTACTTCCACATTATCTAGATATTTTTCTATACTATCAAAAAAAGATGCAGTACCACCTGCATATGTAAAACAAAATAACTGTGTTTTATTCTGCATAGTATTTTTTCAATTCATTATATAGAATCTTACCAGAATCATTTTTTGGAATATTATCAATTACAAAAACCTTAAAAGCTGCAGGATTAAGTTTTGTCTTATTTACAATAAAATCTTTTACAGGTTCTGCTAAATTATTATCTGTAACAAAAATGTACATATGATCATCAACACCAGTGCTTGCTGCATCAGCATTAAATGATTCCTTTATAAGTCTATCAACTTCATCAAGATTTACACGATTTCCGTATATTTTCAAAAATCTTTTCTTTCGGCCTACAACATAGTAATAGCCGTCTTCATCAAACTGAGCCATATCCCCGGTTTCAAGAATTCCATTGCGTTCATCACCTTTAGAAAGATCCTCTGAGCATTCTGCATAACCAAGCGTTACATTCTTTCCTTCATAAACAAGTTCGCCAGTTGTATGAGGCGCTGTAATTTCACTGCCATCAGCAGCAATTAACTTAAACTTTCCGCCCGGTATTACAATTCCCATCGCACCTTTCTTTTCAACTGCTTTTTCAGGAGGAAGATATCCCATGCGTGCAGTTGCCTCACACTGCCCGTACATTACAACAAATTTTTTACCATTGTCTTTTGCATAATTAGCAAATTTTTCGTGAAGCTCAGGAAGAATTTTTCCTCCAGCTTGTGTAATTGTACGAAGACTTGGTAAATTCATCCTGTAAAAACGAAGCCGATCTAACATTTCATAAGTATAAGGCACACCACCAAATGATGTTGCTTCTGATGCCTTAAAGAATTCCCAAAACTCTTTTTGCATAATACCTTTATCTGTTACAAGAATAGTTGCTCCAACCAGTAAATGACTGTTTATAATAGATAACCCATAAGTATAGTTCATTGGTAAAGTTGTGATTGGGCGTTCTGTTTCATCAAGTTCCAGGTATTGTATGATAGATTTTGCGTTATCAAGAATGTTTTCATAAGATTGTCGTACTAATTTTGGAGAACCTGTTGAACCAGACGTAGTAAGAAGCAATGCCAGTTCATCGTAAAGCTTATATTTTATACCATATCCAGTATCGATAAGTATATAATTGAAAGCTTCATAAATAACTGTCATTGTAGAGAATTGCTCTTTCTGGTCTTTCGGAATCCATAAATATGCAGGTTTGTAAGTTTCCAAAAGACTGTTAAGCAAGTTTTCCTCTAAATGACTGTTTAATAGAATAGGTACAATTTCATTTTGAATAAAAGAAACGTACCCAAGAATGGAACCTATCTCATTTCTGCAAAGAGAAAATACCAGACAGCGAGAACTAACTTTTTCTGCCAGTTTTTTGGATTCAGAGTTTAACTCATTATAGGTTACAGTCTTTCCAAATTCATCTTTGATGGCTATTTTTTCTTTAAATTGTTCAAGATTCCAAATCTTTTGCATTAGAATTCTACTCCGTAATCAGGTTTAGACAAAATTTCTTTACCTTTTGCATAAGAACTTAAATCAATAATATCAGTTGTATCTAACATAATATCAAAAGCATCTTCAAGTGCAGCAACAAGTCCCATGTGACCGACAGAATCCCAGGCTGAAATGTCCTGATACTTAAGATTAGCAAGGTCGCTTTCATTAATCTTAAATGTTTCAATAAATACACTATTGTATTTTTCCAAATTACTCATAACTGTTATCTCCTTATTTCCTTTTACGATAAAGAATTGAACTTAGTTTTTTATCAACTGCTTCAAAATCTTCTCGCCAGTTTTCTATTCTGATTATTTCACGGCCTTCTTCATCAGCAGCAGGAGGGTAGTGTCTTCCTCCAAATTGTTGATTAAATCTGATAGCCCTGTCATTATCTGCAAAAATAAAACCATCTATGCATTCAAGTCCAAGAACACCAAATGCAAAACGGAATGAAAGAATTTGAGCCTCAAGAGCCTGGAATGGATTCTTGCTTTTAATAGCAAGCCTTCCGCTCTCTGCATGTTGCCCATTCACATCATAGATACTTATTGTACCAATACGATTTCCTTCTTTATCCCAAACAACAAAGAAGTAATCGCCTTCTTTTTCCCTTTGATGTCTTATCCAGTTTTTTTGTTGTTCCAGGGTATTGTCAATTGCTGGCAAAAATTTTACAAATTCAGGGTCTTTTCTGATTTCTCTTGTAAATTCTGCATCATCTTCTGTACAAGAACGTAAATCGACATATTTACCTTCTAAAACACCATCATAAACCATAAAGCATCCTGCCAATTAAACATACTGATTAACTTTTTCGATGATTGTCTTAACATCATCATCTGTAAGCCACATATGTAATGGCATTGTAATCAAGTGCTGGCTAACTTCACGAGCTTTAGGTGCCTGACCATCACCAAATGCAAATACACTGTATTCTGTATTATCACGATAGTGAACACCACAGTTAATTCCATCATCAGAAAGTTTATTCAAAAGATCTTCACGATTTGGAACAATCAATTCGTAAAGATGATAACTGCATTCATCAGCATGAGGAGCAGGAACAATCTTTATTTTTGGATTATTTTTAAATCCCTCATCATACATTTTTACAATCTGGCGACGGCGTGCATTTTCTTCATCAAGATACTTAAGCTGAGTTAAAGCAATGGCCGCCATAATTGCATTCCCATTGTATTTATAGCCAATGTAATCTACATCGTACTTCCATGCATAAGTTCCTTTATTAGATCGTGCATATGTGTCTTTGTTAATTCCACACCAGGCAAGCATTCTTGTCATTTCTGCAGACTTTTCATCAGCCCAGCAAATCATACCACTGTCACCAGTAGCAAGGTTTTTGACAGCCTGGAAAGAATAAACAGTAACATCAATTCCATCCCAAGTTCCAGGACAAACACCATTAACTTTTGTTCCAGACATATGAGCTGCATCAAGAATCAGTTTAAGATTATGTTTCTTACATATTTCAATTACTTTATCAAGCTGTCCAACTCTTCCGCCGTAACCTACGAAAATTACTGCTCGAGTTTTTGATGTTATCTTCTTTTCAATATCAACAGGATCCATGCAAAGATAATCATCAACATCTGCAAAAACCGGTTTCATATTCTCATATGCAATTGCAAGGTTTGTAGAAACAAATGTAACAGGTGTAGAAATAATTTCATCTCCATTAGCCCAACCGTTGTTCATTTTAAGAATTTTTACTGCAAGATGAAGTCCTACAGTATTAGAGTTCAGGTAA
The DNA here is from genome assembly GCF_014334335.1 of Treponema sp. Marseille-Q3903. Taxonomy (NCBI): domain Bacteria; kingdom Pseudomonadati; phylum Spirochaetota; class Spirochaetia; order Treponematales; family Treponemataceae; genus Treponema; species Treponema sp. Marseille-Q3903. The sequence continues at coordinate 2,174,758 of NZ_JACSEU010000001.1, read as the reverse complement.
TAAGCATATTTATGACCTGTGTATTTTTTCCATTCTTCTTCCATTTCAACGGTCTTAAAGCCCATTCCTGTCCAGCCTTTTTCCAGACATTCTCTTATGCCTTCAAGACATTCTTCTACATGAAATTTTGGTTTAAGAACTTGTATTGCCATTATGGTCTCCTTATTATATCAATTACAATTATTGCAGATTAATTTTATATGTAAAATTGTTATTTTACAAACGACTTTTCGTTTACATACTTTGTTTATTATTTGGGATATTATTAAATAAATGGTGTTTTTTAAATAAAAATATCATACAGAGTAAACGAAGCGTAGAATTTTTTATTCATTTGAGTGCACATCTTTTAATCTATTATATAAGCTTAGAATATAATCTCCGTATTCAGTACCAGAATACTTTTCAGCAAAATCATTCAATTGCTTAAGAGAAATAAAACCTCTTCTCCAGGCAACTTCTTCTATACAGTAAACATTCATTCCACATTTATCCTGTACAATTCTTAAAAACATAGAAGCATCTTGTAACGCATCCCAGTCATCAACTTCAATCTCAACAAAACCACGATCCAGCATACTTACATAAAGCTCATTGCTTACAGCATATTCAGAAATAAAACTTGAAATGTCTGCTGATTGTGCCATTGCACTTAATATTTTGCCTGGAAAAAAAACAATTGGAATATCAGAAAAATCATATTGTGTCTTAATAGCACCATCTTCATTTGTATTATTAATCTTTTTATTTTGATCAAAAGTAATATGATTTTTTTGATCATGCAGCTTTTTGGGTAAGACAAGCATTGTAAAATGATTCTTATCAATCATTGCCTTTTGAAGAAAGCGTGTTAAATCAACACCATATAAAAGACATCGGTCATAAACCATCATAATATTGTCTGTCCATTTTCTGGATTTTAATGCCTCATTTAAAGTTCCTGCTATTGTTGTTAAGTTAATTCCATATTCATGACCATCAGATAAAGTTGTATCTAAATAAATTTTCTCATAATCAGAACAGACAATTGTAATATCTTTAATACCAACAAGAAGGAAATAACTTAAAAGAAAATTAATTAATGGTTTATCATAAATTATTGTTCCCGCATTTATTCCATATTGATTATCATCAAGCACAATAATTCCAGACCATGTAGAATCATGATAAATAACATCTCCGGCTAGTAAACTGTCAGTATTTGTATCCAATAATATAGACAGCTTTCTTAAGAAACCTATTTCAGGTAAACCAATTCCTCTTTCCCATTTAGACACAGCTTTATCACTAACCCCAATTCTATCTGCCAGGTCTTTCTGAGTATAGCCGGCTCGTTTGCGAAGATAGGCTATTGCTTTTCCTACTTTTTCGGTGTCCATTATTTTATTCTCTTATCATGGGAGGAATTAAGACTTCTTCTAAATAATTTCTAAAATCATTTTTTAATCTTTCCATATTCCAACCTTTAGGCTGTTCAGACAGTACTTTTAGTGAATATTCCTTTGTATTCTTTATTTTTCTTGCCGGAATCCCCGCAATAACTGAATTATCAGGAAATGTTTTTGTAACAACACTTCCTGCGCCTACAATACAAATTTTTACCAAATAAACATTTGGTAAAATTATACAATTTGCACCAATAAATCAATTATCATCAATTTCTATTTTTCCATATTTTTGGATAACCTTTCCTTCGTCATACCCTCCACATTTTAATGTATGCACACTTCTATCATGCGTTAGGAAACAGACATTTGATGAAATTAATACATTGTCGTGTAGTGTTACAAGGAAAAGTTCAGCACCAAAAGTTGTTCCCACTCCAGCTTGTATTGCTTCCAACTTTTAACCCCTTTTTTTTTCAATACTGATAATCGCCTAATAACTTTTTTTTAATCTTATCCTGAATAAAAACAATTAAGTTTCGAATTCTAGATATTATCATATTCTTTTTCCTCCAGTAGATAATCTTTTGATACCTTTCTTAGCAAACATAAAGCATAAAGAAAAGATTTTTTGCAAAGATAAATGTTATTAACATACATAAGATAGTAGCAAATAGTATAGAACAAAAAAAGTATTTTTTGAATTAAAAAATGAAAAAAATTAACAATTATACTTTTCAGTATAATAAAATATAAACGTAAAATGAATGCTTTGTATCCACTGTAATTGATTTCTTTCCCATCTTTTATTCTGTAAAATCTTCGTTTGATAACATTATAAACATTATTATAAACCAATAAAAAACATACCACTTTCTATCTACAATAAAGTGACTTGTAATTCCAATCAAAGAACATACAGGATTTTGTCCACCACCAACCAAAACAATACATACCCCTATTATTATTCTGAAAGGTTATCATAAAAGTACAGTCTGAAAATACCCGAAAATCAAAAGAGGGCATATATGAAGTACGGTAAAGAATTCAAGGAACAGGCTATAAATCTTTCCGATGAAATCGGGTTGAAACAAGCCTGCTTGCAACTTGGAATTGCCTATGGAACTCTTGCCGACTGGCGCAAGAGTTATAACCGTGAGAGAATTTCAAAACCAAAAGAAACCGGCGATGAACCTCTTACAGAACGCGAAAAAAAACTGATGAAAGAGAATGCAGAGCTGCATGAAACCAATGAAATTCTCAAGGAGGCCTTCCGTTTTTTCGTAAACGACCGGAAGAGGTAAGCGTACGGAGTATCTGCCGGTTTATTTATGATCGATCACAGGACGAAATTTCATGTGAACAGGATGTGCAGGGCTCTTTCGGTTAATGAACGCGGTTATTACAAATGGCTGAACAACGGCGGGCGTCCCAAAAAGTGGCAACCGCTGCTTGCTGAAATCCACAGGATTTTGGACGAGGAGCCTGACAACGATAACTACGGAGCTGACAGAATTCTTATAGCACTGACTCAGCGAGGAATAATGACCTCATTAAGCTCTGTAAGACGGGCTATGAGGAAAGGTAATCTTCTGAAGCCAAACAGAAGAAATCCTGACGGTCTTACAAAGGCAGATAAAAAGTCTATGCGTCCTCAGAATCTTCTTAAACGGAACTTTACGGCTAAAGCACCGAATGAAAAATGGCTGACGGATATCAGTCAGGTTCAGTGCAAGGACGGAAAGCTTTATATTGCACAGGTCTTTGACTGTTTCGGAGGCGAAATAATAAGTCTTGCAATGGACACAAACATGAAAAAAGAACTATGCATTTCGGCTGTAGAAGCTGCATTCAAGCTCAGAAATCCATGTTCAGGAGTTCTTGTCCACAGTGATGCCGGAAGCCGGTACACAAGTGATGCATATAAACTTATGATTGGAAAACATCATGCAGTTCAGAGCATGAGCGACGTCGGCAAGTGCTATGACAATGCAAGAATGGAATCGTTCTTCGCAACACTGAAAAAAGAAAAGTTGTACAGAATCAATACAGCAAAACTGACGGTAAAACAGGTAAAGAAAATCATCTTCAGATACGTGATGATTTATTACAACAGAAAAAGAATTTCAACTGTAAATCCAGGCGGCTGGCCACCAACTGTTTACAGCGAAAAATCAGCAGTTGCTTGTACAGCTGCTTAAATTTAGGGTGTTTTTAAACTGTACGAAAATTGACTTTTTCATTTACAGTCATAGGTAATCAAACCCAATTATTAGCGAGCAGAGTACTTCGTATTTCAAAACCTATAGTATTATTTAAAATTACAATAAAAAATGCCAATAGAATTAAAGATCCAACGAATCTTATGTACCTTTAAAAGATAGATTTTAATAATTTGCTAAAATTTGAAAATTTTTTTGATGAAATAAAATAACCAGATATCATGCGAAATACTATAACCCACATATCTCTGTTATAAATAAAATTTAATACTTTTAAAATTGCACTCAATGTTGATGATATATGTTTTTTTCCATATAAGTTTTGCCCAATGAAAAGTGAATAACAATGTCCTAAAAGAACTCCATAGCACACAAATAACTTTAAGTTATCTATCCAAATTATTCCGTTTTTCTCAATAACTTTAAATTCCTAAATAGTATGTACTAGGTTGGTATTATTATTTTCTTCTTGCATATGCTTTTATCTCAACAAAATGGACCTTTATACGTTTTATAACAGCTTTTAATCCTGTGTTTTTCAAATAAAAAATCAACAAATAAAACCAGTCAAAGGGTCTTGTTAAATAATATAAGTATTTATTTATTCCAAATATCTTACATTTTGAATATTCTTTATTGCCTTCTAAAAATTCAGGTAATCCTTGACATATTCTTTCAATACACGCTCTTTCAGAATGATTATCTTTTATGTATTGGATTGCATTATTAACACATTGCTCTCTTAATTGTGCATCATTTATTGCTTTATAAAACGCATTGTACCAACTCTCCGGATTATTCTCTGCCAATAATCCGTTTCCTTCATTCTTTACAACATATGTATAAGGCTCTGTTTTTGAATAAATACCTAATACCCCTTGTGTTGTATATTCAAGAAATTTATTGAAATATTTACATTTTGAAAATTCTGTTTCTGGCAAAGGTGCTAAACCTATATCAAACCTATGCTCTGCCATATATTTTCGGTATTCTAAAAGTGGCATTCCCGGAAGATATTCACAATCAATCCCTTCTACCTTTGGATGTACGCTTATAAACGTAAAGGATATTTTATTGCCAAACTCTTTGGAAAGTTTTGGAACAATGGGTGTAATGTATTTTTCAAATAATTCTGCATGGCTTGGTGCTGCGGCATAAACTATTTTGATTTTTTCATTTTTATGTGTTGTAATTCCCTCTATTTCTTCTGGCTGAATAATTGTATCTGTTATCGCAGTTCTTTTTCCTGCTGTAAGATTACAATACTTTTCAAGAATATATTTACTTGAAGACCAGATAACATCAGAATTTGCCAAAGCCTTTAATAAACCTTTTTTTCTCCATGGTATGGCAGGATTAGTTTTAGGTAGATTCAAAAGATCATCATCACAAAATGTCACAGTTACGTGACCAGAGAGTCTCGCTTTTCCTGCAATTTTCCAACTATAAGCATTGTCTGGTCTTATAAATATGATTACATCATGTACATCGATATCTGTTTTCTTTACATCGGATAAATATATAAAATCTGATGAAATCTGAGGATAATTTTTTAAATGCGTAAATACATCTCTTGTTATACTAACGGTAGGCATGTCGCGTTCATATATAAATAATAATTTACTCATATTCTATTCCTTATAAAGAAATTGTTAACCAAGATTTTCTTTCCTGGCATTTTTCATATCTTTTTGATAACTAATAATTTTATTAACAGCACCTTTTATACCTGTTAATCTAATATATTCTAAAACAAGGTATATACACTCCAAAAATCTGACAAACATAAACTTCAGTTTTGTACCAGTTATTTTTATTTTTATCTTATTTTGATTTACAGAAGTAAGTTCAGGTATATCATGATAAAATTTTGAAAATATTGAATTAGCATTCATATGAGTTATTATTTGAGTATATGCGTTTTTATAACATTCTCTTCTTAACAGTTCATCCTCAATCGCCAGTTTTAGTGCTGCATACCAACTTTTTGAAGTGTTTTCTGCAAAAAAACCATTTTCTTTATCATTTATAACTAATGTATAGGGTGGTACTTTGCTGTATATGCCAACACAACCTGCTATGGTGTATTCAATAAATTTGTTAAAATATTTATATTGAGTAAAATCATTATGTTCTAGAGGTGCAACTCCAATATCATAATAACCTTCTTGTATTCTTTTTCTATATTGTAATAAAGGCATAGCACCAATGTATTCTATATTTATTTCAGCTAGCGAATCTGTTACTTCTGGATGTACACCAAAAAATGTAAATGAGATTTTTTTACCGCATTCCTTTGTTAATTTTGGGAGAATAGGTGTTATTAATTTTTCAAAAACTTTTTCATGATTAGCACCTGCTGCAAATACGAGTCTAACTTCCTTTTCAGTATAGTGTTGTTCTCTTTTGGCTAATGGAATCATTTTCTTAGGATTTACTACAGTATCAATATTCACAAATCTACCAGATGGAATCATTTTTGAATATTTTTCTGCGAGCAGATTATTTGACGATAAAATTAAATCTGTACAATTAAAACCTTCTTTTACTGCTTTTTTTCTCCATGAAAGAAATTGGACTCTATTAACAGAAGAACGAGGTAGACCTAAAAGATCATCATCAAAAAATTGAATAATAAATAAACCCTTTTTACATGCTTTTACCAGAATCCATTGTGCCAATAAATCAAGGTTTCGAACAAAAATAAGTACATTTGCCCAAGCAAGCAACTCATTATTCACTTCCCAAGTTTTTACAAAACGAGCTTTCATTCCATATTTTATAGCATCTTCTGATGTAAAGATATTGTACATATCTTCAGCAGTTACCATCTTTCTTGGATAAATAAACAGTATATTAGCCATATTATTCCTGTTGAATTTTATAAATTATTGTATCTATATTTGTTTCAGTTATATCTGTATCAAGTATAAAAGATATTTCCTGCAATTCTTTTTTTTTCTTTATTTTTCGAAGATCTATATTTTGTAATTTTTGTATTACTTCATCTGAAAATCTTCGTTTTTTTACATCTCCATTAATTACAATTGAATACGGTGGAATATCTTTTGCAACAATACTTTTTGCAGCTATTATACTTCCTTTTCCTATTGTAACTCCAGAAAGAATTGTAACTCCATAACATAGCCAAACATCATCTTCAATAATAATTTGACCTTTCGTATGTGTCGGTTCAATTGATGGCATATTCATTACCCCCCCCCCTATACGGATAGGTAGTAATTTTACCTGTAGGATGCATTCCTCCTAAAAGGAAATGAACATTTTCTGCGATAGAACAGAAATTACCAATCTTTAAATGCTCTGCAGGATTATCCCAGCAATGTATGTTTAAAGTTCCGTATGTGTATTCTCCTATTTCAACTTTATCAGAATTAAATTTACATCCTGCAACAGTGGAATTGTTTGGATTATTTTTTCTCCATTCTTTTTGGAATGCTATCAAATCTATTTTAATTTTAAAATCTAAAAGGATTTCTTTTCTACAGTCCCATAATGTCTTTAATATTTGCAACGTTCGCATATATAATACTCCTTTCAACAATTATGTTGATTTTCTATGAAATATCTTGTCAGTTATAATATTTTTAACTTCATAATAATTTCGATTTCTTGTAATAAATGATAAAAGTATATATGAAAGCATACCGGTAATTATTTGTATGAACATAAGGAAATATTTGTTAATTGGTAGGAATCCTGTAGCAAAAACAACAATTGACATACCCATGCATAACAAAAAAGACGAAAGCATGTCTTTAATCCATTCTAAATAGCCATATCCAATATATTTCTTAGCAAAATATTGTGTAATCACTGCATTTATTAATGCAACAAGCGCTGCTATACAAGAAATACCATAAATGCTGGTTTTGAATACAAAAATACACATTGTTACTCCAAGAATGAGTAAAACTGCACGTATAGTTTCAATAAGTAATCCTTTTTTAGACTTGCCTAATGCATAAATTAGTTGCATGTTTATTGATCTTAACGGATTTACTCCATAATAAACACAGGCAAAAATGAAAATTGGTACGCTTGCAATCCATTTTTCTGTAAACAAAAATGGAACTAATTTTGATGCAACAAGTCCTAACCCAAACATCATTGGAAAAATAATAAAACTTGTCATTTCAACCAATCTTTTACAGACATATTTAAGTTTTTCAGTATCATTTTGATATTGTGACAAAGTAGGTAACAGAACACTACTGATAGCTCCAAAAGTATATAAACATATCATCTCTGGAATTTGATTTCCTTTACCATATAAACCTAATTCAGATAAAGAATATTTTTTCCCCATTAATGTATTTGAATAATTATTACCTATGAAATCAATTAAAGTAGCATTTAAGACCCAAAAACTAAAATTCAACAGGCTTGGTAACCTCGAAAAATCAAATTTAAGACCTAGCAGCCATTTTATTTTTATAAAAATTACAAGATTTGAAATGCAATCACGAAGTAAAGAATAAATTACAAGTGCCCATACTCCAAATCCTTTATAAGCTAAAAATAAACCTGTTATTCCACTAATAGTATTTGCGATGATGTTTGCAATACATAGTTCTCGAAACCTAAATTCCCGTGTAATAATAACTGTTTGTATATTTCCAAATGCAACAAAAAATAGGGAAATCATCTGAATTCTTAAAACAGGAATAAGTAAAGGTTCTTTATAAAAGTTAGAAATAGGAATAGATATAAAAAAGAACAAAACATAGCATATAATGGCTATAGCAAATCCCATTAAAAATCCATTATTATAATCAATATCATCTACCTTTTCTTTTCGTATTAATGCTGTGCTTAAACCACTCTGTACAAGAATTGTAGACAAACTAATAAAAACAGCTGTTAATGTCACAATTCCATAATCCTCTGGAAGAAGCATTCTTGCCAAAACAATTGAAACTATAAGAGAAATACCTTTTGTTGAAAAAGCCTCAGCTATTTTCCAAATTGCACTTGATGCAAAAGTTTGTTTATCCATTGTTGTATTAACCTTTTAAATTTATCAAAACTGTACTTTATTTAAAAATTCAAGCACTGACATTGAAGTCCCCCTAAAAGGAAGATTTTGGTAAATTGCAATAAAATATGACCAAAGCGGTATAATTAATGCGAATTTATTAAATACAACTCTTGGTTTAGAAACAAAAGGCTGTTTCCTTTCGATATTTTGAAGTTTTTTTTCTTGTAAAGCAAAAGCTGCCATTGTATATGAAAAAATATTGATTCCATGCATTATCAAAAGTAATCTTGTATAAGTATCATTGATCCTTAGAAAAGGTATAAATAAAATTGAAATTATATTTATGTCAAATATATATTTAGCAATTATTGTCTTTGCTCCATTAATATCATATCTGGCAATAATATCTTTAGCTCTTTTTGTAAAATATAAATTTCCAATCAATAAAATTAATTCGGCTGTAAAACCTTTCCAATTAGGAAATCCTTCAATATTTTTACCACCTTTTAGCCATACTATAATTTTTTCTCTATCTGTTACCATAGATACTATTGTGAATAAAATTGTTGAGTTTAAGAATAAAAATGTCACCAAAATTGCGATAATAGTAAATATTATAATTCTTGTTGTTGAAGACCTCTTCTTCGGAAATAATAAAATAATGAAAAGTATAGAAGAATAATGTACAAGAGTTCCCATTATTAAAAAAAACAAAAATTTAAGTCTGTTTTCTTTAGGATTTATTACCAAAAAAGAAATAGCATACATAACGATAGTACAAGCTAATGCAGCTCTAATTCCTGAGACTTGCCAAGGAAAAGGTGAAATCATGTAAATTGATAATGCCATAGTCTTATACTGTTCAACATTTTTATATGTTAAATGTAAAAATAATAAATATATTGCAGCCACAAGCATGCGAAACCCTACATACCCAAAATTAAACGTTCTAGATATAAACATTAAAAATGTAAAAACAGGTTCAAATGCACTGGCAATATTTTCATTGTAAATCCATTCATACATATTTCGATCTGGGGCACCAATATTAAAAGAAAATACAATCCACATATAAATAAGCATTGTTATATAAACAAATTTAGATTTTGGGAATAAAAGGGCTGTTAGAAATAATATGATTAAGAATAATACTGCCATTTTAGCAAACACCTTTTATAAATTGTTTTATTATTTGAGTAAAATCATATTTTGCTAAAGATTCGTTATCAAAAATTTTTATTTCTGAATTAATAAATTTTGCTAAATTACTAATGCTATCTTCACCTAGTATAAAAAATATACTCTTATCATATAAAGAAAATTGTTTTATTCCTTTATTATTTGTTATGCATTTTATTCCATCAAAAGCGGCTTCCATTTCTCTTTGTGTTACACTTGTTTGTCCATCAGGTATTATATTAAGAATAGCCTTAGATTCCACAAGTAAATCCAGGTAATCATCATAATCTAAGACAGGTTTATAGAATCTCTTCTTAAAACGTAAATACTGTCTGTCTGCACAAATATGAAAGCATGTTTTAAGACCTTGTTTATTAAATTCTTTTTCTAATTCTAAAAGTTTTTCCGCTCGCCCTTTATCTCTTCCAACATAAAGAACATCATATTTAGGGGTTTGACTCCTTTTTCTTTTATATTCCATAAAGAATAATGGTCCACTCCATTTCATTCCGTATCTGTTGCAATCATCTTTGTCATATGACCATTTTTCAACATATAAAGGAACTGTTTCTGGGTTTATAGTCTTGTCAGCACGGTTTTCATAAGAAAGAACCATTTTACTTTCTGGATATTTCTTATGTACCCATTCAATATAATCTTGTCTTATAAGAGGATCAAAAAGAATTATAAACTTAAATGGCATATCTGCTTTTTTGTATTTAAACCAAATACTCTTTCCAGGTAAATTTGCTCTGAACCAGATTTCTCTAATAATACGAAAGAACAATCTATTTCCCCTGTATGGGGTGTGAATACAATAGCCATAATGAGATATGGCATCATAAACGTAATCCTTCTTTAATTTTGCTCGAATTATACAAATTTCATTATTATTCAAGGTAATCTCCTAAGTCATTAGTCTATAAATAGCTTTCATCTGTTCATTTACTGTACTAATACTAAAATCTCTCATCTTATTTATATTTTTTCTGCTTATATCAAACAAATCGTTAATTTTAATATATCTCCCTACTAATTTCTTTGCATTGTTCTCTGAATTATAAGTAAACATCCAAATTACATCTTCAATAAAATCAGAATTCCCTCGTATTCTGCTGCAAGCATAAGGCAACACTCTGGTCATTGCCCCCATAATAAGGCAACTGGTAAACTTTCCTATATGCTTGGAAAAATAAATAAATCTGATGCCTGCAAAATCTCTGCAATATCAGTTCTGCATCCTGGTAATATTAATCTATTAGTTGCATCATTTCCTCAAGTTATTCTTTTAATATTCCTTTCCCCACAATAATATAATAAACATCAGGTGTATTTATCTCATTAAAATCTTTAATAACAAACTTATGATTTTTTCTTACAGATAGGTCTCCAAAAGAAAGTATTACTTTAGCGTTTATTGGTATACCAAGTTCACCTCTTTTTAATGCTCTGCTGACAATTTTCTTTAGTTATGTCCCCCTCACCAATATATTTCATTCATTGCATTACTTACAACTGACAAGTCAAAGTTTTTAATCTTTTCAAGATTATAATTTCCCATTGCTTTTTTATCAGCCTTTAATATCTTTTCCAAACTTTCTGAAACTGAATCGACATTTCCAGGTTCAAAAAAGAAACCGCCGTTTTCATCAATGAGGTCTGTATTTCCTCTAATCTTACTGCATGCTACAGGCAAGCCGCTTGCCATTGCTTCCATAAGAGCAACAGATAATCCTTCCCTAAAAGAAGGAAAAACATATGCGTCTGCTGCATCATAAAAATCTGGAACATTTTCATGAAAGCCAGCTAAAATTACATACTTTTCTAAGCCAAGTTCTTTTATTAATTTTTTAAGATAAGTTTCTTTTATTCCTTTACCAACAATAACGTAATATGGCTTTTCCAGAAGTTTTGCCAAAGCTTTTATAACAATTTCATGATTTTTATTACCATTTAACTCACCGACAGAAAGAAGCATTGTATCAGAATTGGAAATCCCAAGTTCTTCTCGTACTTTCTTTCCATTATATGTAGTCTCAAATTTCTCTGTATTAACTCCGATACCTGGTACATATACCGTTTTTTTCGCCCTAAACTTATCAGTTGCTCTTTTGTAATCTTCTTTATTGATAGTAATAAGAATATCTGTATATTTACTTAAAACTTTTTCTATAGGATAGTAAACAAGCCAATTTTTGAGAGGTGCTCCTGAATAAAAATGGAATCCATGTGCAGTATAAATAACTTTAGTTCCATTTTTTCTTTCTTTTTTTGCAGCTATTCGAGTTATAGCACCACCAATCGGGCTATGACAATGAATTAAATCGTAATGCTCTGTAGTAATTAATTTCTTTACAAGCTTGTAAGCTTTACCTACAACAAAAGGATTTATAGAACGAGGTACTGGAATATCAATTGACTTTGCACCCATTCCATTAAGTCGATGCTTTAAATCTTCCGAGCGTTCCTTAGAAATATTTCCAGGATTAGTATAATCTGCAACAACATCAACATTATAGCCAAGCTCCTGAAGAAGCTTAATATTCGGGATATTAAATTGATCTATCATTGATGCAACCGATGCAAGCATTAGAGCCTTTTTCATTATGATTCCGTCCTTTTTATGGATTCTTCAATGCTTACAAGTTGGTAATTAAAGTCATATTTACTCATTTCTAAATCATAGGACAAATTTCCAAATGCTTTATTTGTAAGGTTTCTTATTTTTCCAGGAATATGTGAAGTAATTGAAATAATCCAGCTAAAGGCTCTACTTACAATAATTTTATGTCCTCGTACATTAGCTATTATTTTTACAATTTCACTGGTGCTACTGTACTCTGCATTCTGTGGCAAAAAAACACCATCTTTTCCCAAAATCATAACCTGACATAGAAATTCACAAAGATTTTCTATGTATAACATAGAACGCTCATTATGTACGTTTGGGAATATCGGCAGTTTTTTTGCCATTTTAGAAAGAACAGGGTAATTTCCTTTACTTTCTTTTCCATAAATCATTGGTGGACGTAAAACTGTTACAGCAAATCTATCAGATGCGAGTTCTCGAACTCCCTTATCTGCCTGCCACTTACTATCACCATAAAAATTTGCAGGAGCAGGTTCTGTATCTTTTGTTATGAGTTTTGTTTTTCCGTAAGGTGCAGATTCACCATAGATAATTGCTGAAGACATAAAAACAAACTGCTTAACACCATCCTTTTTTGCTTTTTTACATGTTTCAATAGCAAGGTCTGTATTTATTTTATAGTATTTTGCTTTTACTTCTTCAGAAACATTTCCAACATCCGCATGAGCAAGTCCGGCTACATGAAAAACAACATCATAAGCAGAAAAAAACTTCTGTCTCCAGCTGCCATCAATCATATCTATGGTTTCAACAGCGAGTTCATCTTTATATTTTTCGGATGCATATTTTTCAAAACTTGTTCCGATATAAGAATTAGCACCAGTAATAAGAACCTTTTTCACACACATTCTTCCTAATTTTATATAGTATTTCTATTATATAGCATAAAATGGAAACGTACAAGTTGTTCAAATTTTGAATTATTTAAGTTGTAATTCTGAATACAGCTCTTCTAGCATCCTTTGCCCGAAAGCTGCAAATCAGGGGTGAGCTTCCTGGCAACGCACGAATGGAATCGTTCTTTGCGACGCTGAAAAAAGAAAAGCTGTACAGAATCAATACAGCAAAACTGACGCTGGAACAGGTAAAGAAAATCATCTTCAGATACGTGATGACATATTGCAACAGAAAAAGAATTTTAACTGTAAATCCAGGCGGCTGACCACCAACAGTTTACAGGGAAAAATCAGCAGTTGCTTGTACAGCTGCTTAAATTCAGGGTGTTTTTAAACTATACGAAAATTGACTTTTTCAAAAAGCTATGGGCTATGCTCTTAGCGGTGATGTTAGTGAGCAGTGTCTTTTTATTCTGTGGGGAACTGGTGCAAATGGTAAATCTACATTCCTGAATGTGCTTCAATATCTATTTGGTGACTACGCCTGCAGCACAATGATTGAGACATTTATGAAAAAGAACTCTGAACAGAGCAATGACCTTGCACGATTAAAAGGTGCTCGGCTTGTTACTACCAGCGAGATTGAACTGGGAAAGCAGATGAGCGAAAGTCTGATAAAGACAGTTACCGGTGAAGATGATTTGACGGCAAGATTTCTTTATGGTGAGTATTTCAGCTTTAAGCCGACGTTCAAGATTTTTATGGCGACTAACCATAAGCCGAAAATCCGTGGTGCTGATAACGGTATCTGGCGGCGTATCAAAATGATTCCATTTACTGTGACTATTCCGCCGGAACAAAGAGATAAAAAGCTTACTGAAAAACTAATTGCTGAAAACTCAGGAATTTTGAACTGGCTGATTCAGGGCTATGCGATGTGGAGAAAGGAAGGTCTTGGAGAGGAGCCTAAAGCTGTTCGCGAGGCTAATAATGAATACCGTATGGATATGGATGTGGTTGGAACTTTTGTGGATTCGGTTCTGTGTCCCATTACTGCCTGTACGGTTTTTAAGTCTGTTTTCTGGCTGAGAACTGTTGCACAGAAATGTCGTAAACTGTGAAATACGATTTTTCTTTCTTTGCGCTGTTCTTCACTTATGCCGATTTTTTCAAGGGCTTCGTAAAGTCCGTCAACGTAATATGACGGCCAGTATGGCTGTTCGGGTTTTACAGGTGAGAAGAATACATAGCTTAAATCGCTATAATTTGGATTTTCTTTTGCAAGGCTTGTAAGCTGCATTAATGTTCGATGGTCGATTGGCAAGTCTCGAACATCCGAATTTTTAGGGCATTTCAAACCGTCTGTATCATTCCAACTATGGCGTACATGTATGAGGTCTGCATCCAGATCCAGGTCACAGACACGAAGTCCGCTGATTTCTCCGGCACGTAAACCGCAGAATGCACCAAGCTTAAACGCAAGGAAGTATGCTTCGTTTGACCAGTCTGCATTAAGAAGTTGTCGTACTTCAGATTCTGTTGGAATACCGCGTTCTGCTTCTTCTGGATTAAAGCGCTCGATTCCAGCCATTGGATTTGAGTCAATCTTTTTGTTTTCAAAGAGGTATCTTAAAGCACGGCTTTCGCAGTTTATAGCTTTGTTTACAGTGCCGCCTTTCAGCCCCTTTTATGTGTTCAGGTAAAAAAAATCGTCCAAGGTTGCGCGGTCCAGTTCCTGTACTGTTATTTCATCACCAAAATATGCCTGCCAGTAATTTCTAACAAGGCTGAGCATATTGTCTGTATGGCGTTTTGTCATGTTATGGCCGTGTGCTATATAGCGTTTGATAAATTCTGATTTTTCAAAATCCCAGAAGTTGAGCAGGAAGTCTGAAAGCGGGATGCCCTCTGTTTTTGTTTTTGAAACAGGAGCTGGGGAAAGAACAGGTTCTGTAATTTCAGCAGGCTTTTTCCTAACAACAACAATACGCTTCTTTTGTGCCGGTTCTTCTGCTTTTGTGGGAGTGGTGATTTGCGATTTAATTTCTGGATTTGCTGCAGATGGAATTAGAAGGTTGTATTTTGCAGTAAGCATGTTAATGAGTTCCAGAGCTTCTGTCTGATTCACGCGTTCGCAAATGTCTTTAAGGTTTAATCTTGTTGAAGATACGTCTTGTGTAAAATCTCTGGAGTTTCCTCTAGCTCTGGGCATCCACGTTCAACAAAGACAGTTGCAATGACTGTTGCCTAAATTTTGTCTTTTGTGTGGGTGCTTTTGTCTGTGCCTTTCTTTCCGCTGATTGGGTCAACGAAAACCGCATTGTAATAACCGGAACTATTCTAGTAGAGATAAAAAGGGCAAATAAAAAACTCCTGCATCGTAATTATGTAGAACCACAAAAGGCTGACCTTTCTGAACTGATTTCTGAAGTTTTTACTGAAATCGTCTTTTATGTGGTTTTTAGTGCCCGTTCCAAAATGGTAGGGAGCACTGAAATCTATGTACCAAATGCCTTAAATCCTAATAACCCAATGATTTAGACATAAAAAAAAGCTCATCCACAGACGAGCTTTCTCTTTGAGACTGACACGATTCGAACGTGCGACCCCCACCTCCGCAGGGTGGTGCTCTAATCCAACTGAGCTACAATCTCTTATTAAACTAAACTTCAACTATTGATGTGTAGCGTGGCAGAAGTTCTCGGAGGCGACAGGAGTTGAACCTGCCCGGCCCTTTGGGGAACCGACGGATTAGCAATCCGTTGTATTACCGCTCTACCACACCTCCAGCAGAAACGGAGCGAGAGGGATTCGAACCCCCGGACCCGTGAAGATCAACGGTTTTCAAGACCGCCCCAGTACGACCGCTTTGGTATCGCTCCATAGTGAATACTAGAATATATTCTTTAACTGTTTGTGTCAATATAAAAAGAAAAATATTTTAAAAACTTGAATTTATGTATGGGGACAGTTATATTATATATATCATATACTTTAAAGTTATGGGAGAAGATAATGAAACGATGGTATTTGTATGCAGGAATTTTTCTTGCTGTTATTGGTATTCTTATTGTAGTTTTTCCTGTATTTTGGGTTAGGCTTGTCGTATGGATGTTCGGGCTTGCTTCATGTGCGTATGGCGTATACATGATTCGCTTTACAAGAAATATCCTCGATGGAAGCGATTTTGACGGTTCAAGTTTTTATAAAACTATAATCCTCGTAAAGAGCATTGTCAGTATCATTGTCGGGTTGATGGCAGTGATTTTTCCACTTGCATTTGGATTTTCAGCATGGACGGCGGTTTTCTGGCTTCTTATCATTTATCTTTTTCTCGCTGCAATTGCAGGTTTTTACGCCGCTTCTCTTCTTAAAGATTCAGGAATCGACCGTAAAAAATATTATCTCGAAAACCTTGCCCTTATTGGTTCTGCCGTAATTCTCATCATCCTCTCTCCAAAAACTCTAGGTCAGGCGATTATAAGGATTATAGGAATTATTAATATTATTGCGGGAATTGCTCTTGCTTTGTACGACATCTTTTCTTTCAAAAGCAACGATGTTGAAAAAGTGTCAAAAGGTGAAAAAAGCGATTTGAATCCGACTGATTGAAAGATAAGTTGTTTTCAGGTAAAATCAGTCAGTAAGTCAAAAAGGATCGGTTCCAAATACTGCCAGTAACTTATTGACTGATTTTTTACTGTTATGAAACGAAATCTAAAATTTTTATCGCTTTTATTTTCTTTAATTACTGTATTTTTTATTACAAGCTGTTCTGAAAGAGTGATGGGATATTCTGTTGTTTTATGGAATATTCCTGAACAAAATATTCAGAGCGGAGACATTGTCCCTGTTTACATCAAATCGAATATTTCCCATGTTTATGTTATCGGAAATCATGACGGAGAAAAAGTTGAAGTCCCTTTGTGGCGGCTAACTGAACCTGTAAAAAAAAGAAAGGTCAAAGCTGTCTTAAATAAATATTCGGAGAATGCGCACACTTATGCGTCTGTCAAACTCGACGGTCTTCCTTGCCGTGCAGAAGCTGTAAATACTGCAAAACAAGTTTACCGTCTTCGCAAAGGTGAAATAATAAAAATTTTGTACAAAGGCAAAGGGCAAGCTCCTATGGTTGGAAATGAGGCTCTTAAAGGCGACTGGTACAAAATTCTTACAGATGACGGGACTTCAGGCTGGTGTTTTTCATATAACCTAAATCTATATGAAACTGATGAAAAAGGCGAGCGAATCGGCAGCAATCAGATTACAGAGGAAGAAAGCGTAGATGATAGCTGGGACGTAATCTGTAGTCAGATATGGTATCCTGATTATTTTAGGAGCATGATAGATACTAAAATAATAGATCTTTCATTGTTCCATCTTTCTTACAAATTTCAGATTGATGTCATTAACAAAAAAATAAATCTCAACACGAGCAAAGTTCATCAAGTTTGGGACTTCAACGGTTATTTAAAAACAGGAGAAAATGAATATTCTCTTAACGATGTTCCTGTAAAAATCATTTACAAAAATCAAAATTTTATAATTATACGTTATACAGATGATAGCGGAAAACCTCAGGATTTGAACTTCGTCCCAATCGGTGAAAATATCAACGATATTATAGCTGAGGAGAAAGAACGTCGCTCACAATCTTATCACAAGATTTTTATGCACGGTCCTGAGTTTGTAAGTTCAAGTTACGGTAAACTTACGTTCAATGATGATGGTTCATTCAAATGGACAGGATTTAAACTTCTCGTTCCTTTTATCATTGCGGGTGGCACAAAAAACAGCGGCTCTGCAAGTGTAAAATATTCTCTTTCAAAGAGCCTTTCATCTTCTTTTGACGGCGTCCTCACTCTTAAATTTGACGGAATGCAAAAAGAAGTAAACTTTTTGTATAAAATTGAAGACGGAGCTCTCAGGCTTGAAGATACATCATCAGCCGTATTCAAAGGAAATCAGGTGAAAGAGCGCGGCTCGAGTCCTATTGTCATCTATTTTAAGAAAAATTAAGCATCAGAATTTACATTTTACAGGGTTTTTATGGCATTTGTTCAGTTTTCGCAACTTTCTTTCGCATTCGGTGATAGAGACATCCTAAAAAACGTTACTATCAATCTTCAATCCGGTTCAAAGGCCGCCCTTACTGGTGCAAATGGAGCCGGAAAGTCTACTTTTATTAAAATTCTTGCGGGATTGATTAAACCCGACAGCGGTAATCGTGCCGTTCAAAAAGATTCGAGAATCGCTTATCTGCCTCAAAACGGTCTTATGCATACCGGATGTACCCTTAAAGAAGAAGCTGATAAAGCATTTGTATTCGGTTATGAAATGCAACATCGGATTGATAAAATAGGTGAAGAACTTGCAAAAGGAAATGGCAATACTGATGCGCTTGTCTTTCAGCAGTCTGAGTTGATTCAAGCTCTCGAAGACAGCGGATGGTATCGTCGTGAGGCGGCAGCTGAGTCTGTTCTGTTAGGGCTTGGGTTTTCTCGCTCAGATTTTAATCGCAAAACAGAAGAGTTTTCCGGCGGATGGCAGATGCGCATCGCCCTTGCAAAAGTTCTTATGCAGAATCCCGATATTCTCCTTCTTGATGAACCGACAAACTATCTTGATATTGAAGCGCGCAGTTGGCTTGAACAATTTCTTCAAAATTACAAAGGCGGATTTTTGCTTGTCAGCCACGACAGATATTTTCTCGATGTGACAATCAACGAAGTTTACGAATTGTTCAACGGCGAGTTAAAACGTTATCCTGGTAATTTTTCACATTATGAAAAAGTCCGTGAAGTTGAACTAAAAACTTTGATCGCAGAATACGAACAGCAACAGCAAGAAATCAGCAAACTCGAAGATTTTATCACTCGCTTTGGATATAAAGCGACAAAGGCAGCTCAAGCTCAGGAATATCAAAAACGACTTGATAAAATGGTGAGGATTGAAATCCCAGAATCGCTAAAAAAAATCCATTTCAATTTTCCACCGGCTCCTCACAGCGGGCGCCTTGTTCTGCGCATGAAAGATATTTGTAAATCATACGATGGAAATAAAAATGTCATAGATAATCTTGAACTGACATTGGAAAATGGGCAGCGTCTTGTTGTTGTCGGAAGAAACGGAGTTGGAAAATCGACATTGCTCAGGATAATTGCCGGCGAAGACAAAAACTTTTCCGGTGAAATTATTCCGGGCGCCGGTGTTCAGATTGGTTATTTTAGTCAAGATAGTGCAGAGACAATTCGAGGCAATGAAAATATACTCCAATATATTGAATCTCGCGCTCCTTTAGACTTGATTCCAAAAATCCGCGATATGCTCGGTGCTTTTTTGTTCCGAGGCGATGATGTCTACAAGTCGCTCGACATGTTGAGCGGAGGCGAAAAATCGAGAATCGCACTTCTCCAGCTTCTTTTGAGCCCTGTGAACCTTCTTGTTTTAGATGAGCCGACAAACCACCTCGATATTCATTCAAAAGATGTCCTTTTAAATGCCCTTCGTGATTTTGGTGGCACAGTTGTTTTTGTCAGCCATGATAGAGGTTTTATCGAGCAGCTTGCTACGCATGTTCTTGAATTAAAGCCGGGCGAGTTTAAAACATTTCCGGGCAATTATGAATTTTATCAGGAACAGATTGCAAAACAAGAATGTTCAGGGCAAAATGATTCAGTATCAGCCGCAAAAAAGTCCACAATAGCGACAGACTCTCCAAAATCGCACACAAAGCTTTCATGGGAAGAACAGAAAAAACGGGATTCGGAAAGACGTAAAATCGAACGTGAAATTGAAAAACTTGAAAAAGAAATAGATAGCTTAGAAGAGCAAAGAGCGGAACTTGAAGCAAAATTGGCTGAACCGGAAGTCTACAGCAACAACGAAAAGGCAAAAGCTGTTCAGCATAAAATATCGGAGCTGTCCTCAAAAATAGAAGAATTGACAGCAGTTTGGGAAGAAGCCTCAGAGAAACTGGAGTAGAAATGGAGACGGAATCAAAAATAGAAACTGCACTGTATCTCATCCCTGTCACGTTGGGAGAAACTGAAATCACTAGAGTTTTGCCGTCATACAATAGAGACGTCATAGTCAACGTAAAACACTTTATAGTTGAAAATATACGTTCTGCACGCCGCTTTTTAAAAAAAGTTGAAAAATCGATAGACATCGATGAGCTGACGTTTTACGAATTAAACCGTCACACAGACCGAAAATTCATTGCAGAATACCTTGAACCGTTAAAAAATAACAAACCTGTCGGAATAATATCGGAGGCAGGGTGCCCTGCAATCGCTGACCCGGGTGCAGATGTAGTTGCGATTGCTCAGAGCAGAGGTTATAAAGTAGTTCCTCTTGTTGGTCCTTCTTCGATAATCATGTCTGTGATGGGAAGCGGATTAAACGGGCAAAGTTTTGCTTTCAACGGATATCTTCCTGTCGAAGACGGGCAGAAAATCAAAACTCTTAAAAAACTTGAAAACAAAGTTTGGAATGAAGACCAAACGCAGCTTTTTATTGAAACGCCATATAGAAATGCAAAAATGTTTGAGACGATTGTAAGTGCGTTGAGACCGCAGACAAAGTTATGCGTCGCTGCCGGCATCACCTGCCCGCAAGAATACATAAAAACAATGACAATCGCAAAATGGAAACAGGAAAAACTCCCCGACTTTGCTAAAATCCCTGCAATATTTTTAATTGGAAAATAAGATTATTCCCGCAGTGCACAAAAGATTACAAAAACGATTCGGCAAGGCGTTTAGTGCTTAAACAAGCAGATTCGTCTGTTTAAGTCTATATCTGCCTTTAATCTATCGCAAACTTTAAATAAAAAAAAACTGAAAGCCAAAAAGTCTTTCAGTTTAAAAGTGGAGAATAAGGGATTCGAACCCTTGACCCTCGGCTTGCAAAGCCGATGCTCTAGCCAGCTGAGCTAATTCCCCAGAAGCTAGTCATAATATATATTTTTTTTGGTTTTTAATCAACATGCCGATAATAAAATATGCGTTTTTTTTTGAAGATTTTTCTTTGCTTTATTTTTATTGTATTTTCGTCAAACGTCGCGGCACAAGTCTATAAATCAGATGCAATTGTTTCTTTTTATGCCGGAGATTTTCATGGGAAAAGAACATCTAACGGCGAATATTTCGACATGAATGCCATGACTTGTGCGAGCAAAAACTTTCCGTTTGATTCAATCTTAAAGGTAACAAATCTTGCAAACGCAAAATCTGTGCAAGTTCGTGTCAATGACCGTGGACCATTTGTCCCAAACCGCGAACTTGACCTTTCTTTAGCTGCCGCAAAAAAACTAGATATGATAAAAGCCGGGACAATTCATGTAAAGATAGAGATTGTAAAACTTGGCCCTGATACAAATCTCAGCCGTCAGACTGCATCTAAAGCGGATAAAATCATGCAGAAAAGATTTGGAGTAAAAGTCCCAAAAATATCAGCTGAAACATTTGAAACATTGAAAAAGGTTCCATCTGAAAAACTAGAGGCAGGCACTTACTGGGATTTTCAAATAGCATCATTTTCTACCCGTGAAAATGCAGTAGAATTTGCAAAAAAATTGGCGAGACAAGGATTTTCAAACATCATATTTCAAAAAAACACAAAAAAATCTATATATCGTGTTGTCATAAAAGGCGTGCGAGCAGAAGATGTTCCTAAAATCGAAGAAAAACTAAATGCAAACGGCTACAATCAATATATTATCAAAAAACGGAATCCCGAAAAGTAATTTAAAATACGGCAAATTAAAATTCTCTTCGTTATTGCGAATAAGGGGTTTATGGAATATAATTCAATGTACTACATATTGGGAGATTATTGATGAGTGAAGAATTAGATCCGGATATCGCAGCAATTTTGTCATCTGCTGAAAATTATACAAATCAGTCAGCATTAGAACTTTCTTTTAGTAAAAATTCTGAACCTATGGATGATGAGCAAAGCTCTAAGAAAAAATCGATTCACAATGTAGATTTGTCTGTAAAAGAATTTGCGCCGATAACTAAGTTTACAAATGATACTCCATCTGATGTATTCAATGATACAAAATATTATAAAATTGCACTTACCGGTGAAAATCAGTCTGCGCAGCGCGTCCATCAAGTTTTATCAAAGTATCTTACGTGTCAGGATCCTAAAGACCGTGCTGTTTACCGTCAGCAGATTGTGACAGCTTACTGGGAACTTTTGCGCGGCATGGTTGGAAAAATGAACAATCCGAACGTCCCGATGCCTAAGAGAATGCTTGTGCGTTTTGGAGTTCTTTTGCCGTCTTTGTTTAAACAAGAATCAAAAGAATTTTTTTCAAAAATATTTGTAGAGAACATTGAAAGAGAACCGATTCTTTATGTCGATGAATGGTTTAATGAGATTGCATCAGGGAGAATGGGAAATTCTGCAACAGATGAAAAGCGCCAGACAAAAACTGTAAACATGACTCCGGATCAGGCTGCATCAGCAGAGCAGATTAGGCTTATGCAGCTTCAGTCTAAAAATTCCGGTAAATTGCAGAGCGCTGAAAATCTTTTGAGCATAAAAGAAAATGAAAGAAGCATGCTCGAAGCTGAACTCAAAAATAAGATTGACGATCTTTGTGACCATCAGACAATTCTTGGGCTTGAACCTCACAGACAAGGTTATTCCGAAATGCAACGAAGGTCTCTGTCAGATATAACAGCGCTTCTTCACAGGCTCTCTAAAAATGACAAAGAACTTTCAAAAGTGTTCGAGGAGTTTAAGGAATCTAAAGAAACGTTCAACAGCCTTGAAAACAAGATAAATGCGAGCGGCACCACTGTAGCTGCTACAAATGATACTGAAGCTGTCAAAATTGAGTTTGAAACTGTCCGACAGATGGCAAAAATGACAATCGGGCGACGCGGTAATCAGTTCCCGATTTTTACACGCGAATTTTATCATTGTACGGAACGCGGCACCGGTTCTCGTGAAAATGTAATAGATGTGCTTCGTTGGGTTGAATCGCTAGACCCAGGTGCTTTTCAGCGTATACATAAAAATATTCCTAACAGGATTGTGCCTTATGTTCTTCTTGTTCCTACATACGGTGACAGAGGGTTTTGCTGGGAACCGTTCGACAGGTACAACCGTGTAACGAGCCGCGGACGTATTGTAGTTCCAATGTATCCAAAAGATTTGAAGATTGCTGTCCTTACTGCTGTTGCCGATTTGCGATGGCAAGTTGCAAAGGAAAAGGCATCATACTACTGGATGGAAGAAGGTCTTACCGGGCAGTATTATCAGCATGTTGAACAACTCAAGCTTAAAGGCGATTTAAAAGAATTCTTTATAGAAGACTACATCTTATGGATGACAAAGGAGTCTTCAGGTGTTCAGCGTCTTGATAAAGATGTTCGTGGAATTTTCTGGCGCAACATGCCATTCCCAAAGACGCTTAAAGAAGATTTGCGCAGGCGTTCGCTTGTCTATGATGAGCTTTGCAAAAAAGACGCTAACCGAGAGATGTCGGACGGTTATTGATAGTCTTTAATCTGAAACCGATTTTCATTTACACTTCAAAAAGTCTTTATTTCTTGCAATTTTATACAAAAAAAAGTATATTTATAGTATATTTATGCAATTTAACAGAGGATGATAGAGGAAAATGAAAGAACGACAGTCACGTCTTAAGGCAATCAAAAATCTTATCAAAAATAACACAATTGAAAGCCAAGATGATCTTCAGTCCTTATTGCTTAAAGAAGGTTACGATGTAACGCAGGCAACTTTAAGCCGAGATCTGAAGTTGCTAAAAGTTGCAAAAGTGCCAGACGGACAAAACGGGTACATGTATGCTCTTCCTGGAGAAGGAGAAAATGCTGAAAGCGAAGCGATTTACGTACAGGATTTTTTGCGCGGTTATGTCAGCATCGATTTTAGTGGTAATATCGTAGTGATTAAAACGTTCTCCGGTCATGCAAACACAGTTTGTAATGCCCTCGACAATTTAAATATGGATGAAGTGCTCGGAACTGTTGCCGGTGATAACTGCATGTTTGCTTGTATCAAAGAAGGCGTTTCAGGTGACGAGTTTATGAAAAAGCTAAAAAAACATATCCCAGGTCTTGAAGATTGATTTTCGATGAGTTTTTACAGTTAAAATTAGTTTTTTTAGTATAAAATATTGTTATATTTATTTTTTTAGGGTAGGGTTATAATATGCAATTTACTAGTACTCGAAATAGTGATTTAACAGTAAGTTTTTCTAAGGCAGTCAGAGACTGTATTCCCGATGACGGCGGAGTTTTTGTCCCGAGCATGATAGAAGATCTTCGTCGCTGGATCTACTATATCAATGAGAATACACCTTTTACTTCTATTGCAGGTGCTCTTACTTCTGCGTTGATTAAAGATGAATTTTCTCCAATTATTTGTGAAACTATTGCGACAAAAGCGTTCCCTGTAGAGCCAAAAGTTCGCCAGCTTGATGATAAGTTATTTCTGATGGAGCTCTATCACGGATTTACCGGATATCACCGTGATTATGGCGTTTCATATCTCTGTTCTTATCTTGAAGCGACACTTCAGCTCAACGGCGGAAAAGCAATCTTTCTTAATTTTACACACGGCGGCATTGGAGCGCTTCTTTCAAGAATTCTTAAGGGAAAGAAAAATATCAAGGCTGTTCTTGTATACAAAAAGGGAACTGTTCGTGGACTTGATCAAGAGAGCCTTGCATGGAACGGTGGAAATATTTATCCGATAGAAATGGAAGGAACTGAAGCCGAGATAAAAGCTGAAATCAGTAAAGTTTTTGCAGATAAAGAGTTTGTTGAAAAATACGGACTTACAGTTGCAAATACAACTAACGTATGTCGTCTGCTAAGCCAGATTTTTTTCTTTCCGTATTCATTCGCTCAAATTAAAAGTAAAGTCAATGGCGATATTTTCTATGCAATGGATGCAGGAAACTACGGAACTCTGATGGCAGGTCTTTACAGCTGGCGATTTGCACTTCCTGTAAACGGGTTTTATGTTCCGAGCACAATCGAATTTTGTCGCAATCCTGCCGGAATGCCTGTTGTGCTTGACTCTGTCGTAGATATGAATAAACGCGGTGATGCGAATCCTGCAATTCCTGCAAACCTCGAGCGCCTTGAATCATTCTTTGGACACAATGAATTGATGATGCGAAACTTTGTATTCCCGACAGAAATAGACGAACGCAAACGTGAAAAAGCTGCAAAAGAATTGTACATGAAGTACGGAGTTTTTGCGGATCCTGGAACAGCTTCTGCGTATGCTGTTATAAAAGAAAATGAGCATAACATGTATGAGGATGAAGGTACATTTGTCTTGATGGCATACAATCATCCGTCTCTTTCTGCTGACTATTGCCGCCACGTGATTGGCGAATCTCCTGAAGCTACCCCGGAGATTGCATCTGCAATGAAGCCTTTTGCACTAAACAAGCCATCGGCAACCGACAGCAATAAACTAAAAGAAATCATTAAATCACTTTGATAAATGCAATAAGTTCATCAGTCGAGTTTATTTGCCGCCTGCAAAAAAAGTTTAAATTTGCGGCGGCAAATAAATTATTTTGTCTTTTTTACTTTTGCTTTTTTATCCTTTGCTTTTTCGTCCTTTGAGTTTTTTGTATTTTGCTTTTTGGCAGCTGCCTTTTTGACAGTTGGCTTTTTGGCGGTTGTCTTTTTTACGCTTTTTTTATCTGAAGCCTTTTTCTCAATATGATCAAATTCTTTTACGAACAGCTCACACTTGTATGCCGCTTTTAATTTTGCAGCACACAACGATTTGTAGAGCTTAAGCACATCAGCAAAATCAGATTCCTTTGCATTTAGAGCTAAAAACATTGTTGTAACATTCAGGCTGATTTCAAGAATTTCTTTATTGAACCAACATACATTGTTGAAATTGTTAGCGCCGCTCAATATTCCAGCGTATCTGCCCTGAACAAGAGTTCTTGCGATTTCAAATGATTTTTCTTTTTCACTTTTCAATGCGCTCGCTCTTTTTGCCACATCTGCAATCATGAATAATTTTTGAAAAGCATATCGATTGTCTTTTGATGTAAGTTTTTCACTGCCAAGATATTCGTTGAACTTGCGCGCAAAATTCCACTCAATAGCACAGCCATTTTCCGCATAATCTCCAATGAATGCCCACAACAAAAGAGGAAGTTCAATCGTACAATCAGATTGAATTATGAGCTTTGTAAATGTCTGTACATCTGCGGCTTTCAAAAGCGCTTTTTGTATATCCGTAGGATTTTTGAGTAAATCTGCATTGTGAACTTTTGCAAGCATAGTTACCCTGTTTTTGAACAATGTGTACTGCTTTTTTGAATCTGTTTTGTATGAAGAAAATCTTTGAGCGGTATCAAAGAAATCGATAGCGCTTTGTTCTGAATCTTTAAGAATTTCAGAGATTTCCTTTACGTTTACTTTGTGAGGAAGTGTCTTTTTTGCTTTTTTTGAAGAATCTTTATTTTCTTCAGAAACTTCAGTTTTATCAGTGAGATTGAATTCCTTTACAATCGGAATGAGCGCATTTTTTGCAAATGCATTAAGCGCGTAATACAAATCCTTGTAGAGCAATTCCTGCATAGCGGTTTCAATATCTTCACATCCTGTTCCATTCAAAAAATCGCACAAAGTTTTATATCTGTGGTCAGGAGTGTCTTGTATCTGCTGAACGTTGATAAATACTTGGTATTCAAAACCGTTGAGCATTATGAACAAACCTTTTTCACAGATATCTCTGCTCTTTCTGATAAACCACCGACGGCTTTTGTGTTCCTGGAAAATACAATATTTGTCTTCTTCAGCTGTTAGGTTGAGACCTTCGGAAATCGATTTTGTCATCATCACAATTTCGTCGCCTTTTCCGGTTTTTACTGCGTATGGGTCTGACTGTTTTATCCATCCGTGTGCCTGTTCGTACTTATTGTTGTAGAATACAACTGAGCGTTCGTTTCCGGCTCCATTTGAATATGCAAAGACGTTTTCGTTTACATGACCGTCTTCCCACAAATCGAAAAACAAGAAATTTTCAACCCCACTGAAAAGATAACGCTTTTTCATAAGTGGGAAGATGTCATGCCAGTGGCGGTCTACAAGATATTGGTTTGGTTTTTCGTCTTTGTATGCTTTTGTATATTCCATACCGTATTTTTCAGTGAAACCTTCAATCTGACCATGACCAAACATCGGAAGACCCGGCATAGTTATCATCAATGTACATACGCCAAAATACTTGTCGTTGTCACCAAACTGTGCAATCGCCGTTTCTTCATCAGGGTTGTTCATAAAGTTTACGTAACGCTTAAGAATTTGTGGATCAAAAGTGATTGTATTTTTTACGGTATCGCGATATTTTTGGTTCTCTTCTTTTTTCAGCATGTTCATGAATGCCGAGTTGTAAACGCGGTGCATTCCTAAAGTTCTAACAAAGTAGCCTTCCATCATCCAGAATGCTTCTGCGAGCAGCAAAGTATCTGGGCACTCTTTTGCGACTCTATCTACAACTTCACGCCAGAATTCGTTCGGAATTGCCGCATTAAACTGCTGCGTGCTCAAACCTGTTTCGGAGCGTGTTGCGATGTCTCCTCCATGTCCCGGTTCAGGATACCAGAGTCGGCGGATAGACTTTTTGGCAAGAACCATTGCAGCGTCAAAACGGATTATTGGGAAATTTCTTGCAACGTGGAGAATCTCCTGCATGACAGCTTCTCGAGCTTCAGGATTCAAAAAATCAATCTGAGCTGTGTCGTTCCACGGCAGTCCTGTTCCGTCGTTTCCGTGGTAAATATAGCGTGTGTCGCCTGTTTGATTGTCTACTCGCTTAAAAACTACAGAGCAGTCTTCTCGGGAGTAATAATGGTCTTCAAGGTAAACTCCAACTCTTGAGTCCTGCGAAAGATTTTCTCCGTTGTATGTATACTGAGGGAAAGGATTGTCTCGCCTTTGAATAAAGCGGTCAGGATGATTTATCACCCATTCTCCGTCCATTCCTGTGTGATTCGGAACCATGTCGGAAGCAAGTCTTATTCCTCTCTGCCAAAGCCGCTGACGCAAATTTGAAAGAGCGTCCCAGCCACCTATATTTTGCGCAATATTGTAGTCATAAAGGGAATATGCAGACGCTGCAGCTTCAGGATTTCCGCAAATCTGTTTGATCCGTTTGCTGGCTTTGCTTCGTTCCCACAACCCAATCAGCCATAATCCTGTAAAACCTTCGTCACGTAATCGATCGAGCTCTGCGTCGGGAATCTGGTCGAGCCTTGTGATTTGATAACCGTATTGCTTTGTGAGTTGGTCTAGCCAGACAAGGACGGTTTTTGCCATCAAAATTACGTTCGGCATCCATGAAGCGTCTGCACTGAAGCGCTCATATTCGTTCATCAAGTTCTCAAAAGAATAAGGCAACATGTCAGGCAACTCTCCGCTTCCAAATCCGCGCCATGAAGCTTTTTCTTCTTCGGAAATTGTATCCATTCCTGCAAGAAGTTTTTTTAGCCAACCTTCAGGGAAAATCGAAGTCCAGTATTTCAAGATGTATTCAAGCTGACCTTTCAGGCTGTACGGAGCGAACATATAAGGCTCGCGCAAAACATTTATTATGTCGTTGTTGAACGGACCAAAAAAAGGTTTTGTCTTGGAAAACTTTTGAATGCTCGCCCAAGTTTTTGCATATAGCTTATTTTTTGCAACTTCCACTTCATCAAACATGATTATGAAAGGTTTGAATGCAGGGTTTTCGTTTGCAAGGTGAAGAAGAATAAGTTCTTCGAGAGTCTGTTCACGGTTTGTGCGTTCAGCTCCTGTGTTAGGCTCAACTGCAACTCTGTTTAGATATTGTTCCGAAGTGCATTTTCCTTTGTAAACTTCAACAGGCGGAAATTCCTTCATAAAATCGAGAAAGAATGCATCCATATTTTCTCGCCCGAATTCTTTATCGAGGTTTGAAAGCAAGTCTTTCATAAATGAAGGAACTTTGTCGCGGCGATAAATCATACAAACCATGTGAAGAATTTCGTCAATAAGCCCCATTGCATTGAGTTGACCAGCAGAAAGCTTTTTGTTTTCTTCTCCACGCGATTTAAATACATTGTTTATCAAAAGTTGGAATTCGCGGACGTTTTTCAAATTTGCAAAAACAACGTTTCCTGAAGAAGCAAAAAGTCCTTCATCAAAACTGCACAAATCACGGATTTTTTTTGAGACATGAAATTCATTGTACGAGAGTCGCATTCTTTTACCTAACCTTATCTTTTTGATATATTTTTTATTTTATTTATCAAATCTTTATCTTCGAGCAAATCTTCAAGTGAAACAGGAAGCCTGTAAGTCCAATTGAAATAGGAAACAGTTCCCGGCACGTTGATTCGCTCATCTGTAGTATTTGAAAGCCAGTATTTTTTGTTCATATATAGAAAATCTTGAATCGGCGGAATAAACCACATGCTTGCGGATGAAGCTGCTTCTTTCATGATTTTTTCTGCGATTTCCGGCGTAAATTCTTCTCTGTGTTCGTCAGCCCACCATTGACGGATTGTGGAGGAGTCGTGAACGGATGTTGTCGCCACAGAAAGTGGGGTGTAATCAGAGAGCGGGATATACGGTTGCCCATCTTTTGCCCATTCTCGACACCAGCGAATTACTCTCAATCCAAGAATTTTGTGTTTTTCCATTGTCGTCGGAACGCAATCTATATTTACACCTAAGTCTTCGCCGCAAAATACCCCTTTTACCGATTTAGTCAGAGCAGAAAATATTCCGTCCGCCTGTTTTTGCCAAAGTTTTTCATTTTTAGAATTTAGCTCGCAAAAACATGCCTGCAAATCATTTTTTTCCTTATCGTTCAGCGTGCTCCATGAAGTCGAGTTATAATATGTCCAAAGAGGAACAAATTTGTTTTTACTTATTTCGATCAGTGTCCTGTTCGACCAATATTCAATCAGCTTTTCTTTTACAGATTGAACTTGCTCTGCTCTGCAAAGTTCTGTCAAATCTGCGCCTTGAATATATTTTGAGCCTTCTACAGCAGGCGTAAAGCGCCACAATTCTTCAGAGCCAATCCTATCACACAGAGTCGAAAGAATCCGAATTGCAACGTCATAGTTGTTCGTAATTCTTTCTATTGCAGAAGTTGGAATGTGAGGTTGGCTTAACCAACGAATTCTGTCATCGTCGAAGCCAAGTTCATAGAGAGTTTCTCTCTTGATTGCAGAATATGGCTCAGTGTGACCGTTTAATGCATTTGAATCGCTTTCCGGAATTGCCCAGATTCTAAAAAATCCTAAAATGTGGTCGAGCCTGTATGCATCGTAATATTTTGAAGCATTTAAAAGTCTTTCTTTCCACCAGCAGTAAT
The DNA here is from genome assembly GCF_014334335.1 of Treponema sp. Marseille-Q3903. Classification (NCBI taxonomy): domain Bacteria; kingdom Pseudomonadati; phylum Spirochaetota; class Spirochaetia; order Treponematales; family Treponemataceae; genus Treponema; species Treponema sp. Marseille-Q3903. Next base: position 2,144,108 of record NZ_JACSEU010000001.1, on the reverse strand, counting down.
CATCAGTCTTGAGGTTTTTCCAATTGTATATCGGGAAGCCCCAGTTTTGACCTTTAGGATTTTCACCATCGCAAGGGGAGCCGGCGCGCAGAGCTTGATTAAAGTAAAGCGGCGATGCCCAGACGTCGCAGGAATCTTCATTCATCAAAATAGGCATATCGCCTTTGAGCAAGATGCCGGCTTTTTTTATATATGAAACAGATTTTTCAAATTGGGAATCGGCAATCTCTTGAACCCATACAAAAAACAAATGCTCCTTTTTGAAGGCCTTTGTATTCCACAATTCAAGTATTTGCTCTTCAGATTTATGCTGATCATTTTCGTGCCAGCTTTTCCATGAAGCTTGCATGTAATTCCATTTTAGGTTTTTGTAGACAGCGTATGTCTTTACCCATTGATTTGACTTTATCCACTTTGAAAGCTTGTCGCTCGGTTTTCCTGTTTTGCCGGTTTCCGTTTCTTCATAGAGTAATTTGAGAAGTTCCGTCTTTCTGTTTGAAATTGCGTCGTAATTGTAACGAAGCGAGTATTTATTCTCAGCGATAAAACTGTCGTATTTATTTTTGAACTTTTCATTTTTTTTGTAAACTTCTGCAAATTCAGGGATATCCTTTATTCGGATATAGATTGGGTGAAGAGCAAAAGCTGAAAGTCCGCTGTAAGGTGAACTTTGAGTTCCAGTGTCGTTTACAGGCAAAAGCTGAATGATAGACACTCCGCAAGATTTACAATAATCACAAAAAGGCTGCAAATCAGGAAATTCTCCAATAACCTGATTGTCCTTCGTGTACAGTGCACCGAGAGGAACTGATATTCCTGTTAATTTATTTTCATTCATAGTTAACAGTATAACACATATATGGAGATGTCATATCAATAAATTTAAAATCTGAAAGAAAATTGTGTTAAAAAAACAAGATTCCCAGATAGTAACACTAAAAGGGAATCTTGCCGTTCAGCGTTGCTGAACATCGGAGAGAGTTTATCAGCTTGTTTATAAGCTAATGTCATAATAGTGTAACTATCAGAGAATGTCAATAATTTTTCATAAAAATGTTGAAAGGGACTGCTCGGCTTATGAGCTGAAATTATTGTCAATTCGTTTTAAAAATTCAAAAAACTGTTTTTTTTCTTCTTCGGAAAAACCTTTGTAAAAAGTCTCTATCAACTCTTTTGAAATTGCATTTATCGCAGAATTAAACTCTTTTCCTTTTTCAGTGAGGCTGATCAGCCTGTTGCGCTTATCATTTTCATCATTATTTCTACAAACAAGCCCATCTCTTTCAAGTTTACGCACAAGCACAGTTGTAGTAGACTTGTCGCGATTGATCTTTTCAGAAAGTTCACCCATTGTCATTTCACTTTTTATGCTCAGCTGAAACAAAATATTTCCGTGCGAAGAAGCGAACTCTGGGAATCCTTTTTCTTTTAACTTTTCAATGAGAAAATCTGCTGTTATAGAATGAATATGTGATAAAAGTGAAATAGAAGATTTTATATCCATAGTCATATTTTAGCATCAAAAATCCTTGTATTAAATTAGAATAATTGTTAAATTTAAATATGTTTGGGTTTTTGATTAAAAAAAATTTTTGCGATGGCTGGGATAATCTTTTTTCAGTGCTGACCGCAAATGTTACTTTCCTTTTTGTAGGTTTTGGCGTTGTTTTTCTAAATTATTTTGCTGCAAAAATACCTCAAAATCTTTCATATCTTATTGTAATTCCGGTTATTTTAAGTTTTATCATAATGTCGATTTTTACATTTGCGTATGGAGAGACTGCTGCCAAAATAGCTGATTTTAACGGTATTCATCTGCTTGATTATTTTAAGGCAATTCCTGGTGTTTTAAAAGATGCGACTTTGTTCGGATTGATGATATCTCTGATACTCATAATTTCGGGATTCTCGATTCATTATTATGTCATTCAAACTCAGTCGCTTGTCGGATTTTGCGTTGGGATTTTGCTGATTTGGATAGATATCTTTATTTTCCTCGCTTTACAGTGGTTTATACCGATACGTTCTATCATGCACAACAATTTTAAGAAATGCCTTAAGAAATCATTTATCATAATGTTTGACAACACAGGCTATTCAATCGCTATGGCTTTATACAATATCGTTTTGTTTGCGCTTTCAATTGTGTTCATCGGGTTCTTTCCGTCGATGGCAGGAATTTTGATTGCAGATACAAATGCGTTGCGTTTGCGCCTGTATAAATATGATTACCTTGAAGAACATCCTGAATTAAAAACAAAACACGAAAGAAAACAGATTCCGTGGGAAGAGTTGATTTATGATGACCGTCAGGCATTAGGCCCAAGAAAATGGAAAAGTTTTTTATTTCCTTGGAAAGAAGAGTAAAATCACGCTATAAAGCTATAAAACTCGCTGCCGGCAGATGATGTTCGCACATGAAGTCTGCCATTAAGTTTGCAGATATGCGATAGATAAAAAAAATCCGATCTTCGATGGAACAATAAAGTCCACAAAAGAATCGGATTTTTGTTTTAGTCCTTATTCTGACAATGTTATTTAGTCATCAACAAAGTCTTAGCGTCAAGGTTTACTTTGCCATCACCATTTTTAAGAAGTGTAAGGCTGATGTTTTTGCTTTCTGCTTCAATGTGAGCAACTGTAGCAAAATCATCGAGTTTATCGCTATCAAGCGTCGCTTTGAGTGTTGGAGCTTCGTTTGTATAGCTGAACCATGCAGTCATCTTTTCAGACTTGATAAAATCTGCGAAACAATCGAGATCTTCCTTAGATGCTTTTGCAAGGTCGAGCCCATCAACAACAACACAAGCGATGTTGAATCCGCCTCCTTTCAGCGCTTTTAGCTGATTTACAACTTTTGGCAACTTGAAAGTCTCCTGGTTGAAGTTGAAAATCATACGATTGCGCACGATGTCTTCGTTGATATCTGCAATGTTTACATTTCTCTTTTTAGAGATTTCTGAAAGAACGCTTGAGTACCATGCTATGACATTTGAGGACTGCTGATCGAATGAAACGTGAACGAGAGCTTTGTCATTCAAAAGATTATCAATTCCGAATTGAACAAGAACTGAAGTCTTTCCAAGACCTTTTTTAGCAGTTATAAGTCCCATTTCTCCAGCTTTCAAGCCGGCGTTTGTGGCGTCAAAATATCGAACAGGGCTGTGAGCGATTAAATCTTTTTTATCCATAAATAATGTCTCCTGAAGTGCAGTAAAATGAACTGCAACTTTATATAATCAAGTTATTTTTTACCTGCTGCCTTTTCTTCTTTGTATTTCTTCTGGAGTTCATCTGATACAGCATTTGGAACTTTACCGTATTTTTCAAATTCCATAGTGAATTCGCCCTTACCCTGAGTTGAAGAACGGAGAATAGTTGAGAACCCAAACATTTCAGAAAGAGGAACTTCGGCATTTACCGTTGAAGTGTTGTTTTCATCAGTCGTATCAATGATTACACCACGACGCTGGTTGATAAGACCAAACAAGTTTCCCTGGAATTCAGTAGGAGCAGTCATCTGAACTTTCATGATCGGTTCGAGAATAACAGGATTAGCTTTCATGTAACCTTCACGGAAAGCTCCGATAGCTGCAATCTGGAATGCGTTATCATTTGAGTCAACCGGGTGATACTGTCCATCATTGATTGTTATTTTTACACCTACGATAGGAGCTCCAATCAGAGAGCCTTCTTTCATAGCTTTTTGGAACCCTTTATCACAAGAAGGGATATATTCATTAGGAATAGCACCACCTTTGATTGCGTCTATAAATTCGTAGTCTTTGTCTGAATCAGGTTCCATAAATCCTGCAACACGACCGTACTGACCGGAACCACCAGTCTGCTTCTTATGAGTGTAGTTGAAGTCGCCGTGTCCTGTGATAGATTCACGGTAAGCAACCTGAGGAGCGCCTGTCGTAACTTCACAGTTGTATTCGCGCTTCATTCGTTCAACATATACTGCAAGGTGCAATTCACCCATACCTTTGATGATTGTTTCACCGGATTCTGCATCTGTATAAGTTTGGAATGTAGGATCTTCTTTTGTAAAGCGGTTGAGAGCTTTAGACATCTGCATAGCAGCTTGTTTATCTTTTGGTGTGATAGACAAAGAGATTACAGGAGCAGGAACGTACATAGAAGCCATAGAGTAGTTGATTCCGCTGTCTACGAATGTATCGCCGGAAGCACAATCAACTCCGAACAAAGCCACGATATCACCGGCACAGCCTTCACTGATATCTTCCATTTGAGCAGAGTTCATGCGGACAAGTCGTCCAACCTTGAATTTTTTGCGTGTACGAGTGTTGTAGAGCTCTTCGCCTTTTTTGATTTTTCCTTGATAAACGCGAGTGTATGTCAACTGTCCGTATTGTCCGTCGTCAAGCTTAAATGCTAAGGCAACAGTTGGAAGCGTGTCATCAGACTTAAGTTTTACTTCAGCTTCGTTGTTGTCGAGGTCTAAAGCAACGTTGTTTATTTCATCAGGAGATGGAAGATAGCGAACAACAGCATCGAGCAACGGCTGAATTCCTTTGTTTACGTGTGCAGAACCGAGGAATACACCAACGTACTGCTCAGCGAGTGTACCTTTTCGGAGAGCAGAGATGATTTCTGCCTCAGTCGGTTCATCACCATTGAGAACTTTTTCCATCAAAGCGTCGTCAAAGTTACAAGCTTCTTCAATCATTTCCTGACGATATTTTTTAGCATCATCAACTAAATGAGCCGGAATTTCTGCGATACGGAGATCTTCTCCGCTCTGTCCGTCAAAATAAATAGCTTTCATTCCAACAAGGTCAACAACACCTTCAAGTTTGTCTTCGAGTCCGATTGGCAGTTCCATCATGTGTGCATTGAGACCGAGTTTATCGCGAAGCTGTCCGCAAACACGTAGAGGATTAGCTCCCTGACGGTCACACTTATTTACGAATGCTACACGTGGTACATGGTAACGTTTAAGCTGGCGGTCTACAGTAATTGACTGCGACTGAACGCCTGCAACAGCACAAAGAATCATAATAGCACCATCAAGTACGCGCAGTGAGCGTTCAACTTCTACAGTGAAGTCAACGTGACCCGGTGTGTCGATAAGGTTGATAGTGTAGTCTTTCCACTGAACTTGTGTAGCTGCCGACTGGATTGTAATACCACGTTCACGCTCCAGTTCCATGTTATCCATAACAGCACCAACACCATCTTTACCACGAACTTCATGAATTGTATGAATCTTATTACAATAAAATAAGATACGTTCTGAAGTTGTTGTTTTTCCTGAGTCAATGTGGGCACTGATACCGATATTTCTTACTTTTGAAATATCCAAAGCCATATTGTTACCTCTTATAAAAATAAAATAATCACAAAATTATAAAAATATAATATTCAACACATCATAATGAAAAAACACCTTAAATTCAACTGCTGAAAGGTCAAAATGTTGAAAAACCTTATTCTTTAGAGAACTTAAAGAAGCTAAAAATGTTGAAATCTCGCAAAACACTTACAGTTCAAAATCGGCTGATAATTTGAGCTGAAGCTCCGACTTTTTGTACGAGTGCTTTGTATTTAATGATAAAGAGAGTTTTTTTGAAATAAAAGTTCCGTCTTTTGTTTGCCATGAATAACAGGCATTTCCATATGTTTTAGAAAACTTTGAATAAGAGGCTTTTATCAACGCTTTATATTTTATTGTCAGAGAATCAAAGTTTTTTGACGGATTGAAATCAATAGAAAAAGACAATCCTGTAATGGCGTCATTTATATAAAATGACGCTTGAGTTGAGACAGATGTGCTTTTTAAGTTCATCGATGGCGAAGATGAGTTTTTCGTGTTCAAATTCGTGTCGCACAAAATATTCAATCCTGCCGAAAAAAGAAAAGATGTAATCTGAACTCCTGCCCCGATTTTTAATTGATGTTCCTCTTTGAGAAGTTTTAAATCAAGATGAGAACTGAGTCCGGTTTTTACAAACAGCGGAATTTTATTTTTGAGCATGAATTTATATTGAATTCCATTTTTTAAAATAAAGCATTTGTCGATTTTTTTGTCGGATAAAGTGAGCAGTTTTTGATTCGGATTGTAAAATGCGGTCGCGAATAAATTGAGTTTTTTTATATTTGTTTTTACGTCTGCGCGGTACGCAATATCTAATACTCCAAATTGATTTTCAAAAACAGAAAGTTGAAAGCCAAATAAAAGATTTGGAATCTGAGCTGAAAGTTGGAGCATTGAAGAGGCGTGTTTTCCCGAATGATAACGCATTTCGTCCGAAAACCATGAAGAATCGTTGTTTTCATTGTATGAAGATATTCCGCAGGCTGTAGATGCGGAGAGTTTTAATAAATCGTTGAGAAAATCTGTTTTAATCAAAGATGAAAATACAATGACTTCTTTATCCGGCGAATAAAAACAGTTTACCCGAGCTGATTTTACGAATAGATTTTTGTTTTCAAAACCTAATTGAAAAAACGAGCTTACAGGATTACTGAAATTTGTAAAACTTGGAAGAGACGAAGTAGCGCAGCAAGGTTCCGATATCCCTGAAGAAAATGGTGAAACTGAAGACGACGGAAGCGGATTTTTCATTTTTGAAATAATTCCTCCCGAACTTAAGTTTCCACATTTCATCGTGATTGGAAAAGTTTTTTCAATTTTGAATGTGTTAAACTCGCAGCCGAAATTCATTTCATTTAGATTCTCGGCAAGTAAAAAAGAGCCGAATGGAAGAGATATTTTTGAACCGAAATTTAAATTGCTGTCGCCATAAAACAAAAAATGCGTGTATCGGTCAAATAAGTTTTGCTCAGAATCTTCGCAGAACATAGTCACAGCATTGCCGAAAAAGCACATCAGCGTAAAAAAAAAGAACGCGGCTTTTATAGTTTTCTTCATACTATATAATTTGCCGCGATATGCGAAAATAGGAAGTTTATTCAGAAAAAAAATCGAAAATAATCAGAAGTGTTATTTTACCGTGCTTGTGATGTAGCTTTCGGCTTTTGCAAATTCGGAAATCGCATAGATTCTTGTTCGCCAGTATTCAGCTTCACTTTTTGTAGTGTATGGACCGACGCGGACACGGTAAAAAAGTTTGTCTTTGTTGTCTCGATACGTAAATATATCTGACGGAATTTTATTTGCATCTAAAGCTGAACGAGCTGCTTCCGCACCTTTTTTATTGCTGTAAGCGGCAACTTGCACCCAAAACTGAGTGATTTTCTTTTCAGGAGTTTTTGTCGTATCTGGACTGGCAGATTTTACTGCCGGGTTTTTTGTTGCAGTCTTCGCTGTGCTTTTCGTTTCTGCTTTTTGAACTTTTACAGGTTCTGATTTTACATATACGTCTTTTGTGTCTTTAATCGCCTTATTATTTTCCGATGTCTCTGTAGATCTTTTTACTGTCGCTGAATTCGTCTCTGGGATATTTACAGTGATGTTGATATTCTGCGGTTTTGAAACTTCGTTTGTCAATTCACTTTTAAGAGCATTTAAGTCAATCGTCGTTCCGCTGTTTGTTGCAGAGTCAGTTTCCGCAGTTGTGATAGGAGATTTACTTAAAACTGTTGCGTTATCGGCAAGAACTACGAGGTCGCTTACTTTTTCTGCCTGAGGAGGAGCAACAGGCACTTGTTCAGCACTATTTGTCCAACCGCTGTTAGTATTTCTTTTTTCTACAGGAGAAATGCTTGTATATGCAGGTGTCGGATTTCTTGAAGGGTTGTAAATGATAGCCGGTACACCTAAAACAACTAATAAAAAAGCACCTGCAGCGGCGATAATCCATAAAGTTTTTTTCTGTTCCATAAATTTCCTCTTTGCACCGATATTAAACCGGCCACCTTATTAAACTTATCGGAACTTCAAAATTTTACTTTAGTTTTTTATGACAATTATTTGCTTTCCCGTTATCTTATATTTGCTCAAAAGATTCCTTTGAGATTTTAGGCGTTTAAATATCTGGTTATATGGAAGGTTGTCGCGGCGTCTGATTCGGAAAATCCGTTTAAAAACCGGAGATTTTATGTATACGATTGCCTGACATCTGTCTAATAAAATTGGCGTTTTGTACAAAACAGTTGCGTTTATGATGACTTTGCCGTGTGCAGAGATAAAATCTTCCGCCATTTTTGTGATGATAGGATATACGATTTCTTCTTGTTTTGCTAAAAGCTCCGGGCGGGCAAAGACAATATTGCCAATCGCACGCCTGTTTATTGAGCCGTCTTCGTTTGTGATTTTTACATTGAATTGCTCTTCGTATCGCTTAAATTCTTCTATGATTTTTGGAGCTGCAATATTTATTGCTTCGTGGGTAAGAGAGTCCGCATCTACACAATTCCAGCCGAATTTTTCAAATTGGGAACAGACGAAGTTCTTCCCCGAAGCAATCTGTCCAGTTATTGCAATCACCGAGTGAGATTTGATGAGCTCTTTGTTTACATTTTCAATTTTTTTCAGCAGCTTTTCGTTCATTTTTTTTATCAGCACGCTCCCTTGCAGCCCGAGTCCAAACATAAATACAAGCCCGCACTTAAACCCGAATCAGTGCACGCTCGCTTTCTCGCAGTTCGAGCCCGCACCTCCAAACCATGATTATTGATTATCAATGAAATTCACCCCAGTTTTTTCCGTATTCAATGCTCACCCTAAGCGGCACAGAAAGTTTTATAGCGTTTTCCATCTTGTCCTTGATGAGGGAAATTGTTTTTTCAATCGTCGGTTTATCGTCAGGGCATTCAAATATAAGTTCATCGTGAACTTGCAGCAAAAGTTTAGCCTGCGACTTTGATTGGGAGAGTGCTTCTGAAACGTTTATCATTGCGAGTTTTACAATGTCTGCGGCGCTTCCTTGAACAGGAGTGTTTACAGCAATTCGTTCGGCAGCCGATTTTTCAACTTTGTTCCTGCTGTTTATATTCATGATTGGACGGCGGCGACCGAGAATTGTTTTTACATACCCAGTTTGTTCCGCTTTTTGCACAGTGCTGTTTATAAAATCGTTTACGCTGGAGTACATCCTGAAGTAACTTTCGATAAACTGATTCGCTTGTGTTCTGCTTATTCCGAGGTCGTTTGCAAGCCTAAAAGCGCTCATTCCATAAATTACACCGAAATTGATTGTTTTTGCAGTGCGCCGCATATCAGGCGTAACTTGTTCCGCCGGAACTCCGTAAATCAGTGCAGCAGTTGATTTATGAACATCTGTTCCATCTTTGAATGATTGGCACATATTTTTATCACCGCTTAAGTGGGCGAGCACAACAAGTTCAATCTGTGAATAATCTGCGGAAATTAAAACCTTTCCTTCTGGGGCTGTAAAAGCGCTCCTGATGCGGCGACCGGCGTCGTTTCTCACCGGAATATTTTGAAGGTTCGGGTCGCGGCATGAAAGCCTGCCTGTCGCAGTGCCTGTTTGAACAAAGTCTGTATGAATACGTCCGTAGCAGTCTGTGAGTTTTGGAAGAGTTTCAACATAAGTTGACTGGAGCTTTGCCATCTCGCGATATTCAAGAATCATTTTCGGAACAGTATCTGAATATGCCAACTCTTCGAGTACAGAAGTGTCTGTTGAGTAACCGGTTTTTGTCTTTTTGCCTGGCTTTAGACCTCGCTCTTCAAACAAAACAGTCTGAAGTTGTTTTGGAGATGCGATATTGAACTCGTGACCGACTTCTTTGTAGATTGCTTTTTCGGCATCAGAAATTCCCTGCGACAGCTCTTTGTTGTATGCGTGAAGAGTCGCAGTGTCAAGGTGAATGCCGGTTAATTCCATTTTTGTCAAAATCGGGAGAATCTTCATTTCGAGTTTAAAAAGTTCTTCTATATGAGAATTGCTTTTTTTCAGCTCGTTTAGTTTTTCGTAAAGCTGAAATGTAAAATCGGCATCTTCCGCGGCGTATTTGTACGCAGACTCAAGAGGAACTTGCGCAAATGTCTGCCCTTTTTGAACAATATCTGAATATTCTATTCCCCTCAAGCCAAGGACTGTCTCGCCAAGATATTCGAGAGAATAACCGTTTTTGCCAAGACGTTCGGGATTTATAAGCCATGCGAGAATCATTGTGTCGGCTAGAGAATCTTTTGCGATATTTACAGTTTTTTGCAATTTTTTTGCGCGTGTCGCCAGGACTTTTATATCGAATTTGGCGTTGTGCATTATGATTTTTATATTTTCAGTGCCGAACAATCTGATGAGCTCATCTAATGCGTCTTTTTCTTCTATATAGTTATGATTTGCCTGTGTGAACAAGTCGCCTGATTTCTGCTGAATCGGAACGTAAACTGCTTTTCCTTTTTGATAACAAAGACTAAAACCGATTAAATTGCAGTTGAGAGTGTCAAGGCTGTCCGTTTCAGAGTCATACGCAACTGTGCCTGATTTTATCGCTTCGTCAACATATTTTTTAAGTTCGGTGAGTTCTGTGAGCGCTTTGTATCCCGATGTGTCGTTCTGATGAATTTCAAGAAATTTGTGCTCGCTTTCGATTTTCGGCTGTTCGTGCGCCGTTTTAGACCCCCTTTCTTCCGATTTTATTGCAAAATCATCATTTTCACCGATAGCAATCTCCGCATAGCTTTTTGAAACGACGAAAGCTTCAAAATCTTTTAGAAGTTTTGCGGCTGCGTTATAATCGTATTTAAATTCTTTTGAATTTATAAGAGCGTCAATTTCTGAACAGGGCACCTGATCGCAAAGCCTGACAAGCTTTTGGCTGAAATATGCATTTTCTTTTCCATCGATAAGTTTTTTTTGCATTGCGCCTTTAATTTCATCGATATGAGCGTATATGCCGTCGAGAGTGCCGTAATCTTCAATCAGCTTAGCCGCAGTTTTTATACCAACTCCGTGAACTCCAGGAATGTTGTCTGCGGAATCCCCATAAAGAGAGAGCAAGTCTAAAAGTTGAGCAGGTTTAACTCCCCATTCAGCTTGAACGCCTTCAATTCCTGTAACTTTCCACGTGTTTGCTCCCGATTCTGGTTTCAGAATTTGAGTCGTCTCCGTTACAAGCTGCATGAGATCTTTATCGCCGGATAGAATGCGGCATGATCTTCCTTGTTCCTGACATTTTTTTGCAACAGTTGCAATTATGTCGTCGGCCTCGTAACCGTCACACTGAATCACAGGAACTCCGAGCGCTTTTAAAATTTCAGAAATCCACGGAATCTGAGCGTGCAAATCATCAGGAGTTTTATTTCTTGTAGCTTTGTATTCGGAGTACATTTGATGACGGAAGGTTTTAGTTTTGCTGTCCATCGCTGCAATAAGATACGCCGGTTTGTAATGCTGAAAAATATAATGAAGGTTTCTAAAAAATCCAAAAAGCGCAGAGATATTTTCGCCTTTTGAGTTAGTCAGCGGGCGATTTATAAAAGCAAAGTAGCAGCGGAAAATCAGTCCGTAGCTGTCAAGAATATAAACTGTTTTATTGTCAAAATCCATGACTTTATTTTACGGAAATGCTGATTAGAGGGCAAGGGTGGGGAATGGTGCATTCGGCGTGCGAGGAATTACGTCCGGGAGGCTATTATGTAAATAAGGATATTAAGTAAGAAAAATGAAAAAGAAAAATATGCAATAAAAATACAGAAGAAGAAAGAAAAACATAAAGGTCATAAAATGATAGCTTTGCTTCGCTGTGTAACACCGACCGGAAAAATGGAATACCGAAAATTTGATTATTAAAAGGTTTAATAGTTGATATCTAGAAACTTATGTAGTATATTGTAGTAAGAGGTATTAATCATGACTACAATATCGGCAAAAATTACAAATGATGATAAAATAACTTTTGAGCGAATATGTGATTCTATGGGAATCAATATTTCTTCGGCTATAAATTCTTTTGTAAAGGCTACAATTCGAGAAAACGGACTGCCCTTTGCGCTGAAAGCATCCGAAGATCCGTATATTTATTCAGAAGAAAATATGAGATATTTGCGTAAAAGCATAAATCAGATTGAAACCGGGAGATGTCAAATCCATGAATTGAAGGAACTCTAGTGATGGTAAAAGTTTGGTCTGATATTGCATGGAAAGATTATTGCGAACTTTTTAACAAGCACCAACAAAAATTGATAAAAAGCACGCATGATTTAATTAAAGATATTGAAAGAAATGGTATCGACAAGGGAAAAGGACAACCTGAACCATTAAAGCATGAATTATCAGGGTATTGGAGCAGAAGAATAGATACGGTAAATAGACTTGTATATAAAGTTGAAGATAATAAATTGTATATTGTTCAGTGCGGTACACATTATCATCAATAAAAAAAAATACCTAAACTAGCTTCAACATGACATTGCGGACAGACCCTATACTAGCACGCAATGCAGGATAAACACCCATTGTACGGACGCTGAGCGTCCGTACAATGGGCGGCTCTGTGAGCCGCAAATTTTAAATAAAAAAGAGGATAATATGGAATCTAATGATTTACAAAAAGTGCATTCCGAATCAACATTAAAATCGGTTCGGCAAAGAATAAAAAAGCTCCTTGATTTTCTTAATACAGGTCTTTATGAAAAAGAAGAAGCTATTCGTCTTGCATTGCTTAGTGCAGTTGCCGGCGAAAGTATCTTTTTTCTCGGTCCTCCGGGAACCGCAAAGAGTATGATTAGCTCAAGAATTCATCACGCATTTAAAGAAGGAACAAAATATTTTGAATATTTGATGAACGAATTTTCAACTCCAGACGAGATTTTCGGTTCGGTAAAACTCAAAGGTCTCGACGAAGGCATTTACGAAAAGAACACGAACGGATATTTACCGGAGGCTAATATTGCATTTCTTGACGAGATTTGGAAAAGCGGACCTGCAATCTTAAACACTCTCTTAACGATTATAAATGAAAAGAAATTCCGTAATGGAAACAACGTCGAGAAAGTTCCGCTACAGATTTTGCTTGCAGCATCGAATGAACTGCCGAAAGAAAAGGCAGGCCTTGAAGCGCTTTACGATAGATTTATTATTCGCACTATGGTAAATCCGGTTTCTTTAGAAAATGAGAAATCTTTTTTTGACTTGTGTGAAAAATCGGGGAAAGAACTTGTTATTCCCGAAAATATGAGGTCTAGTTTTTTAACAATTGAAGAACTGCAAACTTGGTCTGAAAAAATCAATGGCATAATTCTTACCGATAAAATAAAAGATGTGATCACGGAAATCCGTCGTGAACTTGAAGTAAAGAATCATGAAAAGAATCGCGAAGAAAAAGAAAAATTTTATGTTTCTGATCGAAGATGGAAAAAAATAATTCATCTTCTTAAAACATCGGCATTCCTGTGTGATCGCACGGAAGTTGACTTGATGGATATGCAACTTATTACCTACTGTATTTGGAATACACCAAAACAACGAGAAGAGGTGAAGTCGATTGTAAAAGAAATCGTACAGGCACACGGTTTGGAATGTACGACTGCTATTGATGATATTGAAGAACAGATAAAAATTTTTAAGAATGATGTTGATTCTACTTGGTATAAGAAACTTAAGCAGACTACACATGAAGAACCTGTTGAAAAAAGAATCGGAAATAGGAATTTTTATGCAGCAGAAATAGACAAACAAAATATTGCTTTTATATCGAAGGAGTTAATTGATAATGACTATTATGCACAAAATTATCAACGACGTTATTATTATGATGTAAATGATCCAAATTTAAGGAATGAAAGGACTATTGATTATTACGAAGACATTGATAAAAACTTTATTATGAAGAATAGAAATTATCCAAATAACTCGATAAAAATAAAAACAAATACCGTTATTGATCAAAAAGAGGGGATTGTAAAAGATGATGTTATCTTCAATAATAATGTTGCATATACCGCCACAAAAGAAAAGTTTGATTTGGAAAAATATGCTCCGATTGCCAATTCTATTGAAAAGGAACTAAGCTCTTTGCAAGATTTTCGGGCAGAGATCGAAAAACCTTACAATGAAAACCTTTTTGCTCAGCAATCGTTTAAAGAAATTATTACTTCAAAAATTGAAGACGAAAAGAAAAAACTTGAAGATTTAAAACTTGAATTGGCTAAGCAGAAGAATCGTTATGAAAAATAAAATTTCTGATCGTTCTCGCGAGTTTTCACAGGAAGCTTTGCAACGCATTGAAGAAATTCAATCAAAATATAAGTCTTGTCCTGTATATGAAAAACTCACAAAAGAAGAAAATGATGCGCTTCTCTTCAATATAATTCAACTTGGGAACGCAGTTGCAGCGACAAATTACAAGAAATTTTCTTTCTATAGTGATGCGGTAAAATACGCAAGAAATGATACTGCACATTCTACAAAAAATAATCCGGCTGCTATTAATGAAATATATAAGAACGTATTTAGCTGGTTACATAGTGCTAAAAAAGAGCTTTCTGAAAACATTGAAAAATCATATTCGCAAAATAAGGATATTCGCAGAGAAGAAAAATTCGGAACTGCATTCAGCACGGAAGAAAAGAGAAAAAGTTTTGTCGATTCCGTTCAAAGTTCATATCACAATGGACAGTTTCACCCTAGTTTTACAGATTCAAAAGAAAATGCTTTGAGTAAAGCCGCTCTTTCCGTATTAAATCCCACTGACTCTTTACAACAAGAGTTGCTTAATTTTGCAAAATCTCAAACTTCACTAGAAGAATCAATAAAAAAAGATATTGTTGAATGGACGGAAAAGACAAATAAAATTCTGGAAAAAGAAAATCCTTTTGTCGACGAAACTGTTTTTAATCAGCAAATTGATCCTGTTTTTCCTAAAGATTTACAAATAGGAATCAAAAAATATATTTCTGGCTACAATAAAATTCAATCGGTAAAAACTTATAAACCGAATATTGATTTAGATTTTTACCAAAATTCATTTGAAGAAAATATATCTACTGAAAAAAAGAAAAAGTCGGAAAAAGCGATTGCAGAAGAAAATCAAATTCTTTCCCGTAATTTAAAAGCGGAAATGCAAAAAGAACTTATTCGTAGAAAAACCGATTGGGAGCTTGCACAAATTGAAAAGCAACGAAAAATATTGTTGAAAGAACTTTATGAAAAAATCGAAAAATTTAAGAAGATTTTTGAGCGGTTAAAATCATTTACAAAGAATTTCGGACGACTTTGGGACTTAGCACAAGGAGAATTAAATGACAATGGTTTTGATATTCTTGAGAAGTATGCGGAACTTTTACAAGATGATGAAGAATTGACTGCACTTGCTGAAATGATTGGTCGTCACCATCAGGAGGAACAGGAATTTCATAAGGAATTACGTGCTAAAATTGTGGTAGAAACTGTTTATAATCCTGAACCGGCCTATAAAGGAGAAATTGCAGGGCTAAGACTTTCCGATTCTTTGTTGGATGCATTACCATCGGAACTGGCATTATACAATAATCCCTCAACACGTCAAATATTTAAAATGAAATATGCTCAAAAACAACTTTTATCATATTCTTATACCAGAAATATTGAATATAAAAAAACACATGAGGAACTTGAAGAAGTTGAAGTTGGAGAAACAATAGAGCATAAAGGACCGATGATTATTTGCGTTGACACATCCGGCTCTATGCAAGGGACTCCGGAAAGAGTTGCAAAAACAGTAGCTTTTGCATTAGCACAAAAATCGCTTGAAGAAGAACGGGGGTGTTATTTAATTTCTTTTTCTACGGGAATTGAAACAATGGATTTAAGTTCTTTTAATTCTACAGATGGCATAACAAATCTTGTAAAATTTCTTCGTATGAGTTTTAACGGCGGTACAGACGCAAATCCTGCACTTAATCATTCTGTAAAACTGCTTGAAGAAAAAGAATGGAAAAATGCCGATGTTCTAATGATTTCAGACTTTGTGATGGGGAAATTAGGTGTCGAATTGGAAGGAAAAATAAAAGTACAACAGGAACAGAAATGCCGTTTCTTTAGTCTTGCAGTAACAAGTGGTGGAAATAATGAAGTAATTTCTACATTTGATAAAAACTGGATTTATGATACAAGTTCTAAAGATTCAAGTAAAAAATTAATACGACAGATTGAAGAAATGGATAACGTCTAACACTCGCTTCAACATGACATTTGTTTTTGCGCGAAAGTTGCTTGAGCGGTCGCCTTATTAAGAATGAACATCCGTGTCCGTTTTTATGAACTTTCGCGCCAACTTTGCCGCTGCTATGCGCATCGGCAAAGTCACAAATGCAGGATAAGCAATGGCGGCGGATATGCAAAAGACATACAAAAGGAATAATACATTGAAAATTTTAGTAAGCGGATTAATCAACATAGAAACGAACATTGCTATTGGGAATTTCCCTATCCATTATTGTCCGATTGAGTATTCATTCAATAAAGTCAATTTTGACATAAGCGGAGTTGCTTATAATGTAATGAACGCCCTTTCGGTATTAGGAGATGAAATTATTCCGGTTTCAATTATTGGAAAAGACCCTTTTGGAAATTTCATAAAAGAAAATTTAGAAAAAATATGCCTTTCTACAAAAAATATTGTTCAAGAGCTTGATGCTACATGTACATCCGTCGTTATGTTTGACGATCAGGGAAAGCGGAAAGTATATTGTGATTTGAAAAATATTCAGGAACGATGCATTTCTTTGAAAAATATCGAACATGATATTTCAAATTGTGATGGAATAGTTATTTGCAATATTAATTTTAACGATGAGTTAATAAAAAATGCAAAAAAAATTGGAAAACCAGTTTTTACAGATGTGCATATTTTAACAGACATTCACGATTCTTATAATAAAAGATTTTTAGAACAGTCAGATGTCGTTTTTTTGAGCGATGAGGGATTGCCGTGTTGTCCTGAAGATTTTGTTATATCCATTTATAATGAATATAAAAATAACGTTATTGTTTTAGGGCAAGGAGAAAAAGGAGCCTTGCTTTTTGACGGAACAACAGAACAGTTTTATTTTGTAAAAAGTGTATACACGCGTCCTGTAGTAAATACCGTTGGAGCAGGAGATGCTCTTTTTTCCAGTTTTGTTCATTATTATTTAAAAGGACTAAAACCTCATCAGTGTCTTGAAAAAGCCGTATATTTTGCATCATATAAAATTGGAGAATCAGGTGGAGCAAAAGGTTTTGTAAGTGAAAATAAACTGGAGGAGATTATAAAAAACGCCTAACACCCACTTCAACGCTGACATTTGTTTTGTCACGAAAGTTGCTTAAAGTGCCTATACGGCACCGCAACTTTCGCGCCAACTTTGCCGCTGCTATACGCATCGGTAAAGGCGCAAATGCAGGATAAGCGAATGTTATGTGGACGCCCACACTGGGGCGCTTATCGTAGTTTTACTGCATTTCTTTTTGTAAATTTTCTATAGCTTGTTCAAGTAGTTTTACAGTTTTTGAATGGTCATTTTTTCTGTTATTAGATTTTCCGGTTACTAAAAATTCTACAGAAGTATTAAGGGCTTCTGCAATTTTAACGGCTTGCTCTGCGTTTGGAAGTCTATCGCGATTTATCCATGATTGCAATGTATTGTAACTTTCATTTATATTTTGAGCTAAATCTCTTTGTGTTGAGTCTTGAAAATCTAACTTGTCTTTTACTCTTAACCAAAAGTCTAACATAAAACAAAAATAGCACGAATGTACTATCTATTACTTGATAAACATGCTAATAGTACCTATAATAGAATAAAGTTAGCACATTCATGCGAAAAAATTGCCTAGTGTACACTAGGCAAAGGACTTGAAAAAGCCCTTTGCCGCAAATCCTCTCGTTCATTCTGAACCTTGTGGATTTGCGACAAAGCTGGGATTTGCTCATGGAAATAGTTTGCTTTCTCCTCAAAGATTTTATTTTTCCTATTATAATTGCTTATGCAACTGTAAAATTTGCATTAAGAGATTATAAGCATAAAAAAGTATTTGACCGTCAAAAAGAATTGTATTTGAAATTTCTAAATATTCTGTTTTTATTGAAAAGAGAACCGTATCAACAATTCAGCGGCAAGATGTTGTCGGTTCTGGAAAATATGCAATCGGAATTCAGCATTTATGCAAGCAAGAAATGTCGGAAAGATTATTGTAATATCTTGGATAAAATCAGAAAACTTCATAATGATTTTTTGAAAAATAAAGATCCTAATGAAGATGAAATCATAGATGGAGATTTAATATCAGCTATTTTTTTGCAAGAATCTTATGATTCATTCAAAGAAAAAAATCAAATTGCAATCTGTGAATTTAATAAATTAATTGAAAAATCGACAAACCATATACAAAAAAGTCTTAAGATAAGGTAGGTGCGTTTTATGAAAAAGAAATTAATTCTTGAAGTAATTGAAATTTTTGTAACTGTTTCGCTTTTTGCGGAATATCTCGGAAATAAGCCGTCTATTGATTTTACAGTCAGTCCCGAGATTTTTCTTGCTTTTGAAGAAAAATATTCTGGTACAGACATTGAATCACAGTTTGGTGGTGGTGCGAATGGAAATCTTTTAATAAATTTTAAATTAGCAAATTTTATTTATGGATACGGCTCTACCATTGAAAAAAATAATGTATTTGGATTCTATTTAAAAAATTCATATTCAGCAGTTGCCCTAACAAAGAGACAATTTTTTGATATAAGTTTGGGAGGTGGAATTCATGGTGCATTCCCGATGATTCCAATAGTAATGGAAGCAGGGCTTCTTTATAGCCAATTAATAATAATCTAATTTTTGAAGACTTTGTCGGTTATATGGGCGAAAAAATAACAGCCGGACTTAGAACGAATATTTATTTTGATAATGACATAAAAGCTCTTTGGGAAGTCTTGTTTGCCTGGAATTTCAGACTTGATATCAGAAACAAAACTTACAACAAACTTTTTGAAGAAAAAGCAGTTCAAAACCAAAACGAGTGGATAAAAAATCATAGTTTTCAGAAAAAACAAAAACTCGGAGACATTGATTATTTCAGACAGATGATAAAGAAAATCAATTCAGAAGTTGATGATAGTATTTTTGAGATTCCGATTATAGTAAAGGGTTATAAAACAAGAGAAAATACAGAAGCTGCAGAAGAAATAATTCTTACATCGCATAAATTTGGAGCAAATAAATCCGATTCAATAAATAAAGAAGAAATTGTTTTAAATATTTCTACGGAAGAAGAAAAGTTGCTGGCACTTAATGAAATCTTACAAGAATATAATGTTATGCAAGAATTAAAAAAGCGGGCTGCACAGAATGACCGTTTGGAAAAAGAAAAACAAGCAAAAATATTCAAAGCGGTCGTTGCCTCAAAAAACGTAAATGTAATTGCTGATTATATAAAAGAAAATTATGACCAACCATATTTTAACGAATCAGCATACAATGAGATTGCGAAATTGCTTGCTAAAAACAACAATATTCAGTTAAAAGAATTGCCTGCAATTTTAAATCCTTATGGTCTTGACAGAAACTGTATATATCTTGCAAATGATGTTTCTGTCCACCAATGGACAGGCAACGAAACCTTCCTTGCTCAAAATTTCCATGGAGATATGATATATATTCGCAGTGTTTACGATTTGACTGCAATAGAAAAATATGCGAACGATGTTTTCTTGAGGTACACAGGTACATTTGAGTACACTTCTGTCTCTGCAGGAGTTCAAGTTGTACCGCAGTTCGACTTAATTTTCAGCATAAAAGGAATTCAGCATGGCAAATAAAAATATTTCGAGGAAAGTTGAATAAGCTGAATGCCTACAGTTGAATGAGATAATACTTGACGGCATAAACTTGTAATGTTATATTAAAACTGTTGGGAGCATTCCTGCCCTAAGTGGAAAACTTAAACTGAGTACGTTCCGACTCTGAGCGGAAAACTTAAACTGGGTACGCTCCGACCCTAACTGGAGAACTTAACGGGCGACTTTAATAGTCGCCTTTTTTTATTGGAGTAACGCATGACAGAAGACAATATTTTTTACATTGTAAGCGATGAATATGTTGAGTATCTTTTGAAAATAGAAAGACATGTAATGCAGAAAAAACCTCAGGAACGAACTTATCACAGAAAATATGTTGGAATTCTTACGGAAATAAACGGATTTAAATATTTCGTTCCAATGTCATCGCCAAAAGACAAGGATTATGAGAATGGAAAAATCAAAAAGAATAATCTTACAACGATATATCTTCGAAGCAAGGAAAAGCTGTACGGTACACTACGCTTTAACAGCATGATACCGGTTCCTGAATCCGAGCTTTCACTTTACAAAATCAATGATGAAGGTGATTTTAGTTATAAACTTCTTATGCTTGCTGAATATAATTTCTGTAAAGAGAACCGAGATAAAATTGAGAAAACTGCAAAGAATCTTTATGAAAAAAAATGTAGTTCTTCTGAAGAAGAGTTTCCTGTAGGAAAAATTGTAATTGATTTTAAGAAAGTAGAAGAAGCTTGTAGGAATTATAAGAAATAATCACATAACAAAGGTTCGTAGCCGACAACGGGTCAAGCCCGTTGCGGTACAACCAGTTGTTAGATGGACATGCTGTCGCATGCAAAATAAAATAATATGCGGATATACAATCATTATTGAACACATTTCTGAAATTCTGTATAAAAATTAAGAAAAAAATCATACAACTGGAATGGGTATTGAGCGAATAAAACGTAATCTTGATTTAGATACCAAAGATGTTATTGAGCGGTGTAAAAATAAAATTCTTGATAAGAGAAGTTCAATAATCAGAAAAGTAAAAAATTGGTATATAAGTATCGAGGATATTATGATAACTGTTAATGCATACAGTGATACAATAATCACGGCACATAAGAAAAAAGCTCTATGACAATAAAAGAATTCGAAAATAAATATTGGTACATGAGCGAACTCAAAGCGTTAGCAAAATCGCTTGGAATTCCTTTTGATTCAAAAACACGAAAAGATCAGCTTGAAGAGATGATTATTCATTTTCTTGAAACCGGAACAGTAAATAAAAAGAATAGTTATCGGAGTAAAAGCCGGCACAGAGACATATTGAATAATCATAGTTATGTTGAAGATTTTAGCAACACAAAAGAAACATGGGAATTCATATATAGTGAAATGGATAAACGTGTTCCTGAACTAAAACCGAAATTGGGTGCAAAGTATTGGCTTAATCGCTGGATTGAAAATAAACTTTCTCATGGTGAAAAAATAACTTATGATGATATCGTTCGTGAGTATATTCGGTTAAACGAAACTCAAGGAAAGCTTCCGCAAATTCCATCCTGCAAATTTAACAATTTTATAAGTGAATATCTTGCAAATGAAAAAAATGCAACAAGGGGAGATGCTTTGGACTCATGGAATAAGCTAAAAGATATGAAGGTCAAAAAAGATTATATAACTTGGAAAAAAATCAAAATACCCCGACGTGCGGAAAAATATACATAGAGAAGTTCATCTAACCACTTTAACCGGGCAACGGTGGTACGCCCGTCATAGGTTAAGCGAATATTAAGCGGAGTACCCGATGGGGTATATTTTTCTTTAACATTGATTTGTCTTTATCGCATTTAGTGAAGATGGACCTAATCTGGCTGCTGCTGATTTTTTCGATTCGCATTATAGTAGAAAGATGTGATTTTTTGATCCGCGTCAATTTAGATGGAAAAACATCGGTTTTATTGTATTATGAATCAACATCCTACGACGAGCCTTGCGCTGTATTGGATGGCTTTATGTATGCTGCATATACTTTTTATATGGATATTCAGCATACAGGAAAGAAAAACTATATAATCATTTTTGGCAATAGAAAGGACACCGGTATTCCCGATGAAGTTATCAATCTTTTGAATGACTTGAAGTTTACAATAGATTCCTCGTGTGGTAAATTAAGCAATATACCGGAAGCGAAGGTTGCAGAGACTGTAACGAAGATATGTACGAGTCTTCAACAACTAGCCTGATGGACGATTATAGTTTTGAAGTTTAAGGAACAAATCGTCCAACATGTATGACTTGGCTTTTTTTTGAAAGCTCTGGCAGCATGTGATTGCGTTTTCTCCGACATGAAGATACATGTCAGCCGTATTTCACACAGGCATTGAATTCAAGTTTTTTTATTTATTTTTCCCATTTAACAAATTTTCGTTGTATAATACAGAAGTGAGACTGTTCATCTATTCATTGCAGCGGGAAATAACTCAAATAATTTCTGATCATCTTTCAAATGAAGGACATTTGTGTTTGACGTTTGACGAGCAATCTCATTTATATTCAACAATCAAAGACTTAAAAAAACACCCTGACTTATTGATTTTGGATTTCCGCGTCTTCAATCATGATACATTCAATATATTTTCATATTTTGAGAGATCCGAAATAAAACTTCCCGTGCTGTTCTACAATGATCCATGCCTCACGAGGACAACACTTGTGGAACACTGGAAATCTCAGATTGATTTTTTGCAAGGCTGTTACATAGATTTTGACGAAGAAAAATATATGCCTCTTTTTAAAAGCCTTCAAAAACTGATAGAATCAAAGGAATTCAAACCGTACATCGCTTTGCTTCAAGAGCCTCAGCCTGTCCCACAAGAATTTATCCGCGATAAATATACGCTAGATTATTTACAATACAACAAAGATGATTCGATACTGAATTTTAAAGAAAGAAACAATCTTTCAAACAGCCTTTTTTATCTTTTATCGATATTGCAAAAAAATAAAGGGATTTCTCTGTCGTTGAAAGATATCGCAGAATTATACAAAAAAGATGATAAAAAAATAACGGTTGAATCGCTTAGAGTTTTAATCTCAAAATTGAAAAAGGCAATAAGAACTGATAGAGACTGCAATTTTCTTATAAACAAAGAACTCAATAGATATAGATTTGTAAAATATAAAAATTAAACAAAAAAATGCCAGAAATTATTTCGGGAGCCACCATAAATCCGCACAGCATGCAAACGTGCAAGGGCTACGTCAGTGCTAGAGACGGGGGTTAGAGCTTTTGTAGACAGATAGCGGCTCCAGCTTTTAATGCATGATGAATCTTCTCTTTCAGTCGACGAAAACTTTTATTTCGATTATGGACTTTTGTGCAAATAAGATATTTATTGACTTAATTAGTGATTTTCTTTTATATTCGGGTGAAGGAGAATTATGACATGAGCGACGTATGCATCGTATACAGTTCAACGCATCATAAAAATACTGAAAAGGTTTTGAATAAAATAAAGGAAAAATACCCCGAAACAGTGCTTATCAAAGCTGCCGATTTTAGCCCCGCTGATTTTACGCGTTATGAAGCAATCGGCTTTGCTTCAGGAATTTTTTACTCTAAATTTGCAAAACCTATCAATGCTCTGTTTGAACAAGCTTTAAAAAGCAGCGTTCAAAAACTGTTTTTTATTTACACCGCCGGCGCTCCAAATGCGGGATTTGATAAAACGCTGCAAAAAAGAACCGAGCAAAGTGGAAAAATCTGCATTGGTGTATTCGGATGCAAAGGCTTTGACACTTTCGGACCATTCAAGCTCATCGGCGGCTTAAACAAAGGCTGCCCGAACGAAAACGATTTTAAAAACGCAATCGATTTTTTTGAAAAAAATATCATAAACGCATAATATGCAATAAAGTTTCAGCTTAAATTTAGAGTTTTCCCCGACTTGGCTAAAATTGACTTTTTCATTTTTTGCCGATATAATGCGGCAACATCAACGAGGTTCTATGGTAAAGAATAAATATTTCGGTACGATGCAATTTTATATACGTGCCCTTTCTATCGCTCTTCCAGTGATGGCTCAGCTTTTAATCCAAAACTTCGTTTCTCTGATTGATAATTTTATGGTAGCTGGACTCGGAGACGTAAAAATGGCGGGCGTAAACGTTGCCGGTATGCTGATCTTCGTCTTCTTGATTCTTTCGACTACGATTTGTTCAGCCGGCGGAATATTTATGTCGCAATTTAACGGCGCAAAAGACAAAGAGGGAATGCAGCAGAGCCTACGATTTAAACTTTTGCTCACAGGATTTGCAGGAATCGTATTTGTGATAGTCGGATTGATTGCGCCGCGAAATCTTTTTGGCATAATGCTTACCGTAAACAAAGATGCTGACGTGATTATCGACCAGGCTGTAAAATATTCACGCGCAGTAGCATTTTCAGGCTTGTTTACCGTTTTTTCACAGTCAATAGCGTCTTCTTTGCGCGAAATAGAAATTGTATGTCCGCCTTTAATCATTTCCATTATAGCAACGCTCGTCAACACATTTTTTAACTGGATATTCATTTACGGGAATCTCGGTGCGCCTCGCCTTGAAGTTGAAGGGGCTGGAATAGCAACGGTTATCGCTCGCGCAGTGGAACTTGTTTTGTTTATCGTGTATGTGCTTATCAAAAAGCCTCCGTTTTTATTCAACATATTCAAATTGTTTGAAATAAAAATTCATTTGTTCGGAACGATAATTAAAAAATCAATTATGATTTTGTATTCGGAACTGACATGGGCGGTTTCGGAAGCCGTATCAAACGCTTTATACAACACACGCGGCGGTGCAGAAGTCGTTTCAGGAATGTCGGCAGGATTTGCAATAGCCAATCTGTTTTTTATCTGTTTCGCTGGAACAGTAACAGCAACGTCAGTCATACTGGGACAGGAACTAGGTGCGGGCAAACTGAAAGAAGCAAGAAGATACAAAAACTGGATATTATCTGGTTCTTCAGTTTTCGGTATTGTTTTTATGTTTATCGGATTTTCTACAGTTTTTTTAGTTCCTTTTGTATTTAAGAATTTAAGTTCGAATTCTCAAGGAATTGCACGAGGCCTGATAATAACCGCAGCGGCATATCTTCCTTTATGGGCTTACTTAAACGGACAATATGCAATTTCCAGAACAGGCGGAGATACAGTGATGGGAGTTGTATGTGACACTGTTGCAAATATCTTGTTTGTCGGTGGGATGTTTTTGTTGGTCGGACTTACGTCGCTTGGACCAGTTGCAATGTACGCAATCGTAAAACTTTCCGACTTTGTAAAAGCTGTCATCGCATATTTCTGGCTGAAAAAAGAACGCTGGCTTGTAAATCTTACAGTAGTACAAAAATAAATTGTAAATAGGGGAAACTTGTATTTTCCGTCATATTTCAGTCGCTGAATGGGTGTGGCAGAAATGCACACAGAGGTTGCTTATCGCAAATAAGGTAAAAATATTTTATTCTTGTGGTTACAATTGGATAAATATTCAATAAGTAGATTCTGAATATGGCTGGTACAATAAAAAGAACAAATCCGGGCGATGCGGCAAATATTTTTGTACGATGTATGTTCAGTGATATAAGCGATTTGCTTGAGGGATTTTTAAAAGAGGACTTAGATATTTGTATGGAGATATAATTGCCACCACAAAAACAACAAATTCAGCAAAAACATCAAAATCTTTTGAAGATTTATAAGACTTAAAACAAAGGGCACTGAAGAAGAAAAAAACGAATTCAAAAGATTCAAAACTTCCAAAAGGAATCTGGCTATTTTAATAAAGTAAAGAATATAGGAATATAACATTTTCATCAGAAAATAATTCATATGGGCGAAAATTCTGGGCTAACCCCAATATAGATTTCTTGCACAATGATTGGTAGCTAATTCTAAATGATAGTGATAAAAAAGGAATTCATTTGTTTTTCATTCCCGCTAATTCATTGTCTTCTAATGATATTTATCCAAGAAGTGATACCCAAGCTTGATTGAGCTTAAAATTAATTATAATGATTGCGATTTTGAAGATAGCAGATGCAAGGTTTGTTTTAAGAAATGGTTCAAAAAGACCCTGAAATATTAATCACATAACTCCCGTCTCTAGCACTGACATGCCTTTGCACGTTTGCAAGTTAAGCTGATTTTATGATGGCTCCCGAAATAATTTCCGGCAACTTTTTTGTTTAATTTTTATATTTTACAAATCTATATCTATCGAGTTCTTTGTTTATAAGAAAATTGCAGTCTCTATCAGTTCTTATTGCCTTTTTCAATTTTGAAATTAAAACTCTAAGTGATTCAACCGTTATTTTTTTATCATCTTTTTTGTATAATTCTGCGATATCTTTCAACGACAGAGAAATCCCTTTATTTTTTTGCAATATCGATAAAAGATAAAAAAGGCTGTTTGAAAGATTGTTTCTTTCTTTAAAATTCAGTATCGAGTCATCTTTGTTGTATTGTAAATAATCTAGCGTATATTTATCGCGGATAAATTCTTGCGGGACAGGCTGAGGCTCTTGAAGCAAGGCGATGTACGGTTTGAATTCCTTTGATTCTATCAGTTTTTGAAGGCTTTTAAAAAGCGGCATATATTTTTCTTCGTCAAAATCTATGTAACAGCCTTGCAAAAAATCAATCTGAGATTTCCAGTGTTCCGCAAGTGTTGTCCTCGTGAGGCATGGATCATTGTAAAACAGCACGGGAAGTTTTATTTCGAATCTCTCAAAATATGAAAATATATTGAATGTATCATGATTGAAGACGCGGAAATCCAAAATCAATAAGTCAGGGTGTTTTTTTAAGTCTTTGATTGTTGAATATAAATGAGATTGCTCGTCAAACGTCAAACACAAATGCCCTTCATTTGAAAGATGATCAGAAATTATTTGAGTTATTTCCCGCTGCAATGAATAGATGAACAGTCTCACTTCTGTATTATACAACGAAAATTTGTTAAATGGGAAAAATAAATAAAAAAACTTGAATTCAAAGCCTGTGTGAAATACGGCGGAAATGTATCTTCATATATTCCGCTCGCGAACCCGTTGAATTGATTGTGTACTTAAAGCTGTGATGTGAAAGGGATTTTCAAACGCATTTATAGCTGTATTTTTTACTATTTGATTCCCAAGATACGGTAATCAGACGGCAGCACACCTGTGTATTCTTTGAATTGAACAGAAAAACTTCCTGCGTTTTTATAGCCGAGTCGATAAGCAATTTCCGCAACATAGAGATTGCTTTGCGTTAAAAGTTCACAGGCCTTTTCTATCTTTTTTTGCCTTATGTAGTCGGAAAACGTTTGCCCTGTGACTGCCTTGAACACATATTTGAATTTTGAAACGCTCATATATGCCTCGGCTGCCAGTTCGGACAATAAAAAGTTTTTTGACAAATGAGTATTCACATATTCCGTAATCCTTGTAACGGTACGCCTGTCTGAAGCTATAATTTTCCTGTTTTCCGGCAAACTGAATTCTTCCGCTTTTTGAATAAGGATTGCAGTAAGTTCATCGATCTTGCTTTTGAAAAATAGCCGTGTGCTGAGTTCAGTCCCGTTAAAGCTGCGTATCTTGCTAAATATCGCTGCAATTTCAGGAATTACAACACCGTGCGGAAACACCTGTAGGTCTTTTTTCAAATCGATACCTTTTATACCGAACTCTTTTTTGAGATATGTTTCGTAATAATCCGGCAACAGCTGAACACTGATCACCTTTGCCGGAACGTTTTTTTTGATGACATATTGATAGGTTTGGTTACCCGGTGCATAATCGATATACTGCATTCCCGATGAAACATTTCCATGCGAATAACGTCGGTCAGAATCGATAGAATCGTACTGCTGTATGACGATAGAATCCTCTGTTGTCACGGAATATTCAAAATCTCTGGTGTATGAATGCTCCGCAATGCATATACTCGCATAGGAATCGAGTTGATATAAGGCAGTATACCCCTTGCCGTACTCGGATGAAAATTGGTATGTGTCAAAACACTTGTTCAGCAGCGCGCCTTTTTTGGTAAGTGTGCTGCCGGTATGTTCTATAAAACTTTGATAGCTTTTAGTCAATTTTAGGGTTTCCTAATATAATCAATTATAAAATTGTACTTCTACGCTATGGGTATCAGGCGCTCTCCAGTGCGTCAAGATTGCGGAATGCCGTTATCGACTGATAAATCTGTGTTAGATAGTTTTTAAAATATTCATTTTTTTCTACATCAAAATTAGAATGGATTATTTCCCCTTTATTTGTAAGCAAGATAGCTTCGGCTGTTTTAGAATCTTCAAAACATACATCGTTATCGGTATATGTAATTACAATTCCATCTTTTTCACAAAAACTTTTACGATTCATAATAACCTCCTACCTCTTATATTATACAATAAATAGCCGAATAATGCTATGTGCGAGGCATCCATTAATAATCTGTATAATGACGGTAAAACAAATCTCCCTCCCACTTGCTTTTGCTCACAGCCAAAAAATATGGCAAAAAGACAATGTTTCGATATCCTGATAGTCATATCTAACTTGTATGGCTATGATGTATAAAAAATTGCTATATGCGGAAAAGCTTAGTATGAAAGAAAACAAAACCTCTCTATTCGATGTTAGAACGCTTCTTTTTTTAGACATAGTGATTATGGTTTTTATGCTGATTTCAGGAAAGGCGGAGGTAACTCTTTGCTCTTTTATCGTTGCGGCGGCAGTGCCGGTCATAACAGAATTAAACCTGTTCGGAAACTTCAGTTTTAGAACAGGCTGTCTTAAAATGCGATACGGTGTCTTGTTGTGCTACACTGTTTTGTTTGCAGTACTTTTTTCCTATTATCAACTGATTTTGCATGTGCATGTTCCGATGTTTCAATCCGCAGTTTTTTCCGTTATCGGAATAGTCGCTTTTATCGTGCAGAGGATTATTCCATTTATGCTGCTGGGAACGGTAATTCAAAAACAAAAAAATATTTCGGAAATTACAATGGCTCTCGACCGTATGCGGCTTCCGCGAGGCGTTATCCTCAGCATAGCGGTGATGTTTCGTTATTTTCCTGCAATAAAAGATGATTTTCTGGTTATTATCGATGCGATGAAACTGAAAGGTTTGTACACCTCAAAACGTTCGGCTATGCTTCATCCGATACGGACGATGGAATTTATAATCGTGCCGATGTTGTTTAAAAGCCTAAAGACTGCGGAAGAACTTTCCTGTGCGGCGTTGGTTAAGGGTATTGAAAACACCGGTAAAAAAACCTCGTACTTTGATGTCAAACTCCGGCCGGTAGATGCCGTGTTTTCGCTCGCTGTAATCACAGTGTTGACGGCAAGTATGTACGCAAAACTATTTTGAATGAGAGCCTCGCGTATGATCAACCTGAATGATGTAAGCTACAAATATAACGGTGCCGCGGCGCAGGCAATTCGACACGTATCCTTGTCTATCAAAAAAGGAGAACTGGTTGTTATTACCGGAAAAAGCGGCTGCGGAAAAACGACCGTGTTTCGCTGTATGAACGGGCTGTGTCCTTATTTTTATGAAGGAGAAATAAACGGAACGCTTACATTAAACGGCAAAGTTCTTTCGTCGATGCGCATATGCGATATATCGAACATTGCAGCTTCCGTTTTTCAAAATCCCGAAAGCCAGTTTTTTACCACCGATGTGCTTTCCGATCTTGTATATCCGTGCGAAAATTACGGTATAGAAAAAGAGGAAATACAAGAGCGGCTGCACCGTGTTACAAAACTGCTATCGCTGGAACCGCTTTTGAACAGAAAGCTTTCGGAACTCTCCGGAGGTGAAAAACAAAAAATTGCAATCGCTTCGGTTTTAATGTTGGATACGCGCGTTGTATTGATGGACGAGCCGTCTTCCAATCTTGACTATCGATCCGTTGAATTGCTTACACAAATACTTGCACAGCTAAAATCAAAAGGTTACACGATACTCATCATCGAACACCGGCTGCATTATTTGGCGGAACTCTGCGACCGGCTCATCGTAATGGAAAACGGAACCATAGTACGGGAATATGAAAAAGATTCGTTACGCACTATCGGTAATGATGAGTTCCACAAACGAGGACTTCGAGGCTTGCATGTATTTCAAAATCACCGCAATACGCTGCCCGCTCCGCGGCGTCAGCATGAAGACGAAGCCTTGGTTGTACTGCACGATATTCATTTTGGATATCGGAAAAATGCTGAGGTTTTAAAAGGAATACATCTTTCGATATATCCCGGAGACAAGATTGCTTTAATCGGTAAAAACGGATGCGGAAAAACAACGCTTGGGAAAATCCTGTGCGGATTAAAAAAGGAACAGAGCGGTACCGTTTTGTTGGACGGAAGAGCGTTCCCTGCTAGGGTACGCAGTAAGACCGCCGGGTATGTGATGCAAAATGTAGACTTTCAGCTTTTCGGGTGCAGCGTATATGATGATCTATTGCTCGGTAACGAAGCGCTGCCCGATCGGGAAAACCGGATACAAAGCGTTCTTACAGCGCTTGATCTTTCGACGCTGCAAGAACAGCATCCGACAACACTGTCGATGGGACAAAAACAGCGCTTGGTAGTCGCTGCATCATTTTTACAAAATAAGCGGCTCACTATTTTTGACGAACCGACAAGCGGTTTGGATTACGGTAGTATGCAAAATGTCTGTGCGTTAATCGATTCGATAACGGGCAAGACAAACGCCTCCGTTATTATCACGCATGATTATGAATTCATTTTAAACACCTGCAATAGAGCGGTTCTTTTGGAAGACGGACAAATAACCGAAGATTTAACTTTGGTTGCTAAAATAGCGCAACCAAAGTTAAATGACGAGTTTGCTTATCGCAAACATCGCTTATTAAACGTATGCGCTGACGCGCATGAATGCAACGGCCTCAAAAATTCACATTTTGTTCAGCCGTTGCATCGTAAGGAAGATTTTCAATTGAACGGTTCGATGCAGTTGGAATATATTCGACCTGTTCGATAACTTTGTTGTCGAACAGGTCGACGAGTTCTAAATCGCACAAATAGCACGATTTAGAACATCGCATTACAGGGTAACCTGTTCCGAAACTGAAGTTTCTGAACAGGTTTGTTCTTAAAGAGAGGTTATAAAGGTATGGAAACAAAAACCAATCACTGGAAAATCATCGTTTATTTTAAGCGGCTTAAATAGCGCCGCTTAAAAACACTAACCGTTTTGTTTTCACAAAACGGCTCTATTGTCTGCGCTTTTTCAGGCTGGCGCCTTACAAAAGTGCATAAATTAAACAGCCTCAAAAGTTCATACTTTCTTCGGCTGTTTAATTTTATGGAACACTTTGTTTTAATCGGTTTAATGGCCGCAATTTATGCAGCCGTTATTTATGGGGTCGGAATGCTGACAGCCGTTACTATCCCCGTTATGCATGTGTTTGCGCCCGGTATGACGGGACTTTTGATGGGGCCTATCGTGCTTTTTGTTGTAAAGACTGTGCGGAGATTCGGCGTGTTGACGCTGCTGGCAGGACTGGGTGTCGCGCTCTTTACGCTGACCGGAATGGGAAGTATTAACTGTCTGATTTTTGTTGTCATTGCAGGTTTGATAGCCGATGTGATTATTACAAAAACAAGGTTCAAAACGCTTTCGGTCGGTATCGGTCACGGACTTACGCAGGCTGCATATTTTACCGGAGGCGTGTTCCCTTTTCTTTTCTTTTTGGAACGGGAACTGGCAAAGTGGCAGGAAATGGGAATGAGCCGGGAAGAGATACTTGAGTATGTACACTATTTTACCGGAACCTTCGCCGTTATCGGCATAGTATCCGCTATCGTTTTAGGTATTGCAGGTATCTATATCGGAAAGCTCATCTTAAAACGGCATTTTAAGGATATGGAGTAGAGGATTGCCAACCATGCAGTTTAAGGATTTTATAAGAGAGCATATTCCGGTTTATAGTGTTTCTGTGGCCATGGCGATTGCTTCCGTGTTTTTCGGGTTGTTGCCGTATTATGCGGTGTACCGGCTGCTGCTGCGTATTGTGCAGGGCTGCAATGGACAGACAGTGTTGTGGTATGCGCTGTTGATTTTGCTGTCGCTTGCGCTCGAAATCCTGATGCACTGTCTTTCAACCGCTCTTTCGCATAAGACTGCGTTTTCTATTTTGAAAAAAGTGCGGCTTTCCATTACGGAAAAAATGATGCGTATGCCGCTCGGCTACATGCAAGCAAAAGGGAGCGGCTACTTTCACAGCCTCTTGATTGACACCCTCGAACACCTCGAATATCCGCTTGCGCACGCAATCCCCGAAACGACTTCAAACGTACTACTGCCTGTCAGTGTTATCGCGCTGCTTTTCAGTTTTGACTGGCGGATGGGGCTTTCGGTGTTGGTTCCCGCGGCGCTGACGCTGCTGTTTTATCTTCCGATGTATATCGGCATTATGAATGAATTTGCGGACACCTATTATACCATGCTCGAAAATATGAACGGGAGGGTTATCGAATATATCCGCGGAAATAAGGAAATCAAAATCTTCGGGCGCGAAGATGCGGCGCTTTCCCACTATGAAACATCCATCGACGAATACAAAACGGCGACGCTGCGGCTTTATAACAGAATGTACGTTGCAGCATCTCCTTCGATTGTTTTACTCTCCTCGCTTTTGGCAAGCGTACTGAGTGTCGGAGGCTTTTTATATTGCGCCGGCAGTTTGAGTGCACACTTGTATTTGTTTTCCGTGTTAGTATCTGTCGGGATCGGCACTTCGCTTTTAAAGTTCACGGAATTTATGGATAACTTTTATTACATTAAAAACGGCGAACGTCTCATCAACGAAGTTCTCGCTGCTCCCGAATTACAAGAACCCGATACAGCCGCCGGTGAAATACCGAATAACGAAATTGCGCTGCATCATGTTTCTTTTGCGTATGAAGATGTGCAGGTGCTGCATGATATTTCGCTTGTGTTCCCTGAAAAAACAAAGACCGCGATTGTCGGACATTCAGGTTCCGGTAAAACGACCGTCGCTAATCTTATTGCACGCTTTTGGGATGTACAGGAAGGAAGTATAACAATAGGCGGTGTTGCTTATCGAGATTTATCTTTGGATCAGCTGATGCAGCGGGTCAACTATGTAACGCAGGACACCTTTTTATTCAACATGACGATTATGGAAAATATACGGCTTGGGAATCCCGATGCATCCGATGAGGAAGTGATTGAAGCGGCGAAAAAAGCATATTGCCACGAGTTTATCATTGCGTTTGAAAATGGCTACAACACAAGTGCGGGAGATGATGGTGCAAAATTGTCGGGAGGTCAGCGGCAGCGGATTATTATTGCACGTGCGATTTTGCGGAACGCACCGATACTGATTCTTGACGAAGCAACCGCTTATGCTGATATGGAAAATCAGCACAAAATTCAAAAGTCACTCGAAGAATTGTGTAAAGACAAAACGCTCATTGTAATTGCACACCGGTTATCAACGGTTACCGGCTGCGATCAAATTATCGTGATGAATAACGGAACGATCGCCGCTACGGGAACACACGGCGAACTGTTGAAGCAATCACCGCTGTATGCAAAGCTGTGGAGTACGCAGGTACAGAGCCGGAACTGGAAGCTGGAGAGGGGAATCGGGGAGGCAATATGTTAAAAACGGTGCGGGATTTTATCAAATTGATGAGCGGGCAAAAAAGGGAACTGTATGCTTCGCTTGTGTTGAGCTTTTTTGACGGCTGGCTGATTGTAGTTCCTTTGCTGGCAGCGTTCCATATTACCGCGCAGATGCCGGAATTTAATCATGACGTTGCGGAGGCTTTGACGATGCCGGTAATGATCCGGTATTCGCTGATTATGCTGGCGAGTATTTTTGCCCGCATTGTGTTGCGCTACCTTGTTTCGTATCTGCGGTCGGGCGCGGGGTATAAGTGTATGGCGGAAGAGCGCAAAACGTTGGGGAAGGAATTGCGGAAGGTTCCGCTCGGTTTTTTTAACGAAAAGAATTTGGGCGATGTGGTTTCAACGATTACCTCGGACGCAGCGTTTTTAGAAATAGAAGGCATAGGTGTCATTGAAAAAGTTGCAGTCGGCATTCCGGTATTTGTCATCGCGCTTATGATCTGCCTCTCATTTGATTACCGTATTTTTTTGCTCGTGCTTGTCTTGCTCATCCCGACATGGTTTGCCTACCGATATCTTGCAACACGGCAGGATGCGCTCAAGCTAAATCGGCAAAAATTGATCGGACAGGTAACGGAGGATACGATTGAATTTATCAAGGGACTGCCCGTATTGAAATCCTACAATATGACGGAAAAACAATTTTCCAAAACACAAGACGCTTATGAAAGATTGCGCGCATTTTCCGTGCGGGGAGAATTTGTTCATATCCCGCCGATGGGCATGTATCAATTATGTTTTCGGCTGATTACGACGGGAATTGTATTTCTTTCCGGACTGTTTCTATTGCACAAGGACTTCGTATTTCCGCAAGCCTTTTTATTGATGCTTGCCTCGTTCAGTCTTTTTACCGGCGCCGAAGCGATGGGTATATTCAGTATCTTTGCGAAGATGACGCAACAGTCCATCGACCGGATGAATCAAATTAAGACGATTCCTAAATTAGAAGATATTTCCGGCACGGAAAAACTTGAGCGGTACGATATTTGTTTTGAGCATGTGAATTTTGCATACAATAAAACGCCGGTATTGCGAGATGTTAGTTTTTGCGTACCGGAAGGAACGACGACGGCTCTTGTCGGACTTTCGGGGAGCGGCAAAACGACGGTTACGAATTTGATTGCCCGCTTTTGGGATATCCTGCCCGGGCACGGGGAGATCAGCATCGGCGGCAAGGCGGTAAAAATGCTCTCGTACGAACACTTGTTAAAGAATATCAGTTTTGTATTTCAGGATGTGTTTTTGTTTAATGATACCGTGCTGAACAATATCCGCATCGGCCGGCCGGAAGCAACGATTGAAGAAGTCCGTGAAGCAGCACGGCGTGCAGGCTGTGCGGAATTTATTGAAGCGATGGAAGATGGCTACAACACGGTTATCGGTGAGGCGGGAGCACGACTTTCCGGCGGAGAAAAGCAGCGTATTTCCATTGCGCGTTCTCTTATCAAGGATGCGCCGATTATCCTTTTGGACGAGGTAACGGCAAATGTCGATGCGGAAGACGAATGTTTAACTTCGGCGGTTAAAATAGCACCGCCTTGTTAAACGACGAGTTTCGGGCGAAGCCGAAACATCGCAGTATTATATGTGCGCTTATCGCGCACGAATGCAACAGTTTCCAAAGTTCAAACTTTGTTCAACTGTTGCATTTTAAGGAACGCTGATTCAAACGGCTTTACAGGAACTTTTAAAAAACAAAACAGTGATTATGATTGCACATAAACTTTCTACTATACAGAACGCCGATCAGATTCTCGTGCTGGAAAACGGAACAATCAGTCAGCGCGGCTCTCATGCAGAGCTGATTGCACAAGAGGGACTATACCGGCGGCTGTGGGATATTCAAGGAACCTCTAAAAACTTCGTTTTTTAGAGATTGCCTATAATAATCATTCCTTACAGAACAGGCAAATGGGGGTTACGGTTTTTAGAGATTACTCATACCTAAACAATTAAAATATTACTTTTTAAATAACCCCTGCTTTTTCAAAATGCTTTTTTAGAAGCTTTTTTGAAATCATTGCACCAATAATCGCGCAGATTGCTATAACAATAAGCATTATTACTGTTGTGATTGGTGAAACTATTTTAGTTAAAATATCTAAGTATTCATCTCCAAATAGTTCCTTATAAGAAGTAATTGTCTGTTCCGCATAAAATAAGAACGGTACATACATTCCACCAAATCCTGCAAGTACACAAAATATCATATATCCTACGGTTAAACCTATATAATCCCCTATGCCTTTTATTTTTGCGATCAGCATTGCAGCAATTCCACCGGTAATACAGCTGATTATATATGGCGGATAAAAGCCTATCAGGCTGGTAAGTACACAAAACAGTAATATCATCCATGGATTTTTTGTTTTAGTAGGTACTAGGAAATAAGCGATTGCTCCTATGATTGCCCAGATAGGAATAGCAAAAAGCAAGGTATATGGTGATATAAACAGAAATGATAATACTCTATACAAAATCTGTGAGCATAAAACCATTAATGCGGTAACAATCAAATCTTTGAGTTGAAACCTTCTTTTTTCTTTCATTATTCAGTCCTCCTTGGAGTTTAATAATTTTTCATTTTCATAACAATAATGACTGTATAAAATGTTACCATTGCTATTAATAACAATGCATCAAATATACTGAAATGAATTTCAGTATAGCTTGTTTTTTTACATGAGATACCAAGTCCTCTTGTTTCAACAGAGGCTGCCAATTCTGTTGCAGTAGACAATATTCTCATCAAGAGTGGTATTATCATCATTTCGTATATTTTAAACGGATGCTTTAATACACCTAATACTGAGATGTCTATCCCTCTTGTTTTAGTGCCCTGCCTAATACAAATGACATCCTGCTTTATGGTAGGAAAAAATCGCAGGATTACCGCCAAAGGAATGTTGATATAATACGGAATTTTCATATTATGAAGTGCAGCCAGTATTTCTGAAATATCGGTAGTTTTAGCCAAATTCAAAGCCGCAAATGCTATCGTAATAAAACATAAAACAAAATAATGTATAGTTGTGGCAATAAACAACGGACTGATTTCAGCTGCAAGAAACAGCCCGCTGTATATAACTAGGAATTTTATACCGGTCTTAAAAAGACCGCTCAACATTGCAAAAGTAAAAACCGAAAGGAATAATGATATTTCATATTTTTTCCCTGTTAATACAAAAACCAGAATCCCTACTAACAACACCTGCAACAGCTTAATCCTGGGATCATATCTTACCCCGTGCTGTTTACAAGATTTAAGCATAGTTTTCAACCTCTTTTTGCAGCAAAAAATTTTTTATTATCTTAAAATCAGAATTATCAGTTAGTCGAATAGTGTTATTTATTTTTCCCTCCTCAACAAATACTGCTTTTGTAGCGACCTTGCTTAAAAATTCCAAATCATGTGAAATGACAAAATTCAATATTTTATGTTCGCGAAGAGTATTTATTGCTTTTGCAACGGCTCTCATATTACTATAATCAAGTCCCGAAGTCGGCTCATCAAAAACAATAATCCGTTTATTTGAAGTCATAGCTGCTGCGATAATTACTCTCTGTTTTTGTCCGCCTGAAAGTGCCTGAGGGTGATAGTCTTTAAATTCAAAAATATTTAATAATTTCATTGTATTTTCAATTTCGTCATCATCTATATTACCATGAACTTCTCCGCTTAATCTTAATTCCGACACCACAGAATCGGAATATAATTGATAGTCGGCATCCTGCATTACGAAATACACACTTTTATACAGTTCCTTTTGTTTTATTTGTTTACCATCAAGAAAGAATTGTCCTGTTTCACTTCTAAGCAGGCCTGCAATAATTTTTCCTAAGGTTGTTTTGCCTTCACCGTTATGCCCGATAATAGCCACGGTATCTCCATAATTAGCCTTCAAACTGCACTTTTGAAGAATGGATAAGGAGCTTTTATATGAAAATGATACATTGTCAATTTCAAAATCAGCGTGTTCTTTATTTCCGCTTTCTCTCTGTTCCAAAGAAAATTCGATTGTATTTAAATCAAATGTTCTTAGATTGCATTTTTCTAAATCACCGTTATCCATATTTTTTATATCATTTCCGGGAATGTCTTTAACTATCTTCCCGTCATTCACTATCAGACATCTGTCGCATAAATCTGTCAAATAAAACAACCTGTGTTCCGAAACAACTACCGTATGTCCCGCTTCTTTTAGTTTCTTCATAAACTCTTTTAATTGTATAATTGAACGAATATCTAAGTTTGCTGATGGTTCATCGAATACATAAATGTTAGGATTGAGAGTTTTTGCTGCAATAATCGCTATTTTTTGTTTCTCCCCGCTTGATAAAGAAAACATATCCCTGTTCATAAGATTTTCAGCCTTAAAATCACTAAAAGCAGCTTCTACTCGCTTTATTATCTCGTTTCTGTCGATTCCATAATTTTCACAGGCAAATGCAGCTTCATGAGTGCTATTTGTTGTAAAAAACTGATTCCGCGGATTTTGAAATATGGATGCGACATTTCTGCCAAGTACACCGGGAGAACTTGTTTTTATCCTTCTCCCCAAGACCTTCACCTGCCCTGATAAGTTTCCTTCAAAAAAATGAGGAATCAAACCGTTTATTAACCTCATAACAGTTGTCTTCCCGGAACCCGACGCTCCCGTAAATAGCACAAATTCACCCATTCTTATTTTAAGATTTATATTTTTTAGGCAACCTTCTGTCTTTGCTCCGTAACTAAAACTCACATTATTAAAATCAATAATAGTATCTTTCATTTTATCACTTATATTTTCCAACCGATTGATTTTTTTCTTATCTCAATGAAATGTCTGTATATTCCCTCTCGGTTAATCAATTCGTTATGATTTCCCTGTTGCACAATTCTCCCCTTATCAATAACAATAATCTTATCGGCTTCTCTTACCGTAGATAATCTATGCGCAATGCTGATAAGCGTTTTATTTTTGGTTAATTCCTTTATCGCACTGATTAGCATATATTCATTTTCAGGATCAACACTCGAGGTTGCTTCATCAAGAATAACAATAGGAGCATCTTTAAGAATTGCTCTTGCAATAGATATTCTCTGTTTTTCTCCGCCTGATAATGTGGAGCCGCCTTCTCCGACAACCGTATTATATCCGTCCGCAAGGCTCATAATAAAATCATAACACTGTGCTTTTTTGCAAGCTTCTATAACCTCAGCGCGTGAAGCATTAGGGTTACCGAATTTTATATTATTTTCTATTGTGTCATTAAATAAATACACCTTTTGAAAAACCATACTGATGTTTTTTAATAAACTTTCAGAAGTAAACTCTTTAACATTCTTTCCATCTATAAGAACTTCACCTTTCTGAACATCCCAAAACCGTGCTATCAGATTGCAAAGGGTTGTCTTCCCTGAGCCCGAAACACCGACGATTGCCAAAGAGCTTTTTGAATCTATTTTTAAATGTATATCCTTTAAAATTTTCCTTTCATTGTATCCGAAGCTAACATCCTTAAACTCTATAGTGTAAGACGATAAGCTTATATCCTTGCCGTCCTTATCTAATAAAGGGATATTCGAAATATAGTCGAGCCTATCCAGCCAAGTTGCTAGCAATTTACTTAGAAATGCACCATTATTCACCAGTTCCAGTTCCATAAATATTAAAAATGCCGATACGATAAACATCAGTGAATAAGAAAGCGGGATAGTGTGATTTAAATATAAAATCACAGAAACAAAAACCAACACGCAGCTTGCTACCTTAAAAACCATTTCGTAAAGTTTCATTACCAAGGCGGTAGCTTCTGTTACTTCTATGTCAACTTTACATTTTTTACTAAAAGCTTCTTCGATTTTGTTTTTACCTTCTTTGCCACTTTTAAATGCACGAAGAATGGAAATACCTCTGATATATTCGATAGAGTCAATAACCAGTTCTTCTCCTGCTTTCTGCATAACGGATGAATATTTTTCAGCTTTCTGTGCCATTATTCCAAGTAAAAATGCTCCGAGAATAATTGTTATCAAAGAAATTATTCCTACTGGAATACAAAATATCAATAGCATAACTGTCATACCGAAAGCATGAAAAAATCCACCTACAATAAAGTTCAGCGCAAGCATTGCCATTCCTTCCAAATCGGAAATTGTTGTTGTTAGAATAGTTTGAATCGTCCCTAAATTATTTTTCGAAAAATAACCCATGGGTGCTTTCTTTAATTTTTCTCCTATTTCAATTCTCTTGTCTCTGAAAATCTCATACCCAGATGCACTTAATTTTCTATCGCAAAGATATTGAAATATAAATCTCCCTAATATACTTATTCCCACTATTAACATTGCTTGCATAATAATAGTCATGTTTAATTTTTCAAGATTGATCATTATCAGTAAAACCGCAAGTAACATAAAAGAAGCAAAAAAAGACTTTAATGCGCCGAAGATAAGACCTATAATGATACTGGAGCGATACTTACCTGCTATTTGAAATATTCGTTTTACAATATTGAACATTTATGCCTCCATATCTTCATCTATGCCGCTGATATAATTTGTCCACAATGATGCATATTCTCCATTTTTATTTAACAGACTTCTATGAACTCCTCTTTCTACAATCTCACCGTTCTTCATCACTAAAATGTTATCTGCATTTATAATTGTAGAAAGTCTGTGAGCAACAACAATCAGTGTTTTACCTTTTATGAGATTATTTATCGCTTTCTGAATCAAATATTCATTTTCAGGATCTGCGAAGGCAGTCGCTTCATCTAAAATTATCACTTTTGACTGCTTTAATATTGCTCGTGCAATTGTAATTCTCTGTCTTTCTCCGCCGGAAAGGGCACCTCCGGCATCACCGACGATTGTATTATAGCCATCTTTCAATCCGATAATAAAATCATGGCACGCTGCAGCTTTCGCTGCTTCCATGATTTCTTCATCATTTGCATCCGGCTTTCCTATTCTGATATTTTCTTTTACACTTGTATTAAACAAAAAATTATCCTGAGAGACATAACTTATTTCACCACTCAGTTGTTCAAAGGGAATCTCTGATATTTTTTTTCCGCCATAATATATCGTTCCTTTTGTTGAATCCCAAAAACCAGCCATCAACTTAGCAATTGTTGATTTACCGGAACCTGAGCTTCCTACGATTGCCGTAACTGTATGAGGTTTTATTCCAAAATTGATATTTTTCAGTACTAGTTCCGTATTATCATAAGCAAAAGACACATCTTCAAATCGATATAAAGTATCATCAAAATTCACTTTCTCTTTTGGTCTGACAAGCTCGTCTTTCGATAAAAAATCTTCTATAATTTCTAAACTTGCTTTAACCATATTAAATTGTTCGGAATATTTTCCGATTTTCATCAAATGAGCAATAAAGCCGATAGGTAAAATAATACATACAATAAAATTTGATAAGGATATTTCTGATTCCATATATAAATATGCGCCGACCGGTAACGTTCCAAGTAAAGTTGACGGCATAACGGCCTGAACAAAAGCTGACCATAACCAACTCTGCTTCCACCAGCTCAGTGTACTATCATGAAAAAAATTAATCGCGTCGGTAAATTTTCCATAGGAGACCGCACTTTGATTAAATGCTTTTATCACTTCAATGCCGTTTACATATTCGACTAATGTACTGTTCATATTATTTTGAGCATCCGTATACGTTTTACTTTTCACTTTGTAATCTTTCATCATGCCTATATAGCCGAGCATACCTAACGGAATCGTAAGTAAAGATGCAAAGCCCATTCGGTAATCCAGAGTAAAAATTAAAATCAAAAAAAATATAGGCGAAACTATGCTTGATGTTATCTCAGGCATAAAATGAGCCATAGAATCTTCAAGTTTCGATATAGTATCTACCATTAAATTCTTAAACTTCCCTGTCGGTGTATCAATCATCACGCCCATCGGTACCTTTAGCATTTTTTCTGCGACCTTACTTCTTATATTTTTCAAAATATGATAGGTTGCTTTATGCGAAGTCAGCGTTGAATATAATGTAAATACTCCTTTTAAAATCTGTCCAGATAAGGCTATTACAGTTATTTGCAAAGCAGTTCTAACAGAAGCCTCAGATACATATATTTTTTCTATTAATTGAGCTATCGCAAGAAATGGTATCATTCCGAACAACTCACCTATAGTTGCAGAAAATATTGATTTGTATAATGCTCTTTTATTATCCGCTGCATACTTCATCAGTAACGCGATTGCATTATTTTTTTTATTTTTCACAAACATTCCTCTCTATACTTAGATACTTAGTTCCTACTAACCTTGACACGAGAAAGGTTATTTTCGGGTGTTGAAATTTAGCAAGCCGTTCCAACCATAATATTGAAAAGCAACAATACTTTTTATATATCTGTTTGCATAATTGTGTGGAATGTTATGTATGATACATCCACACAAAGAAATGATATATCCTCTCGTAAGCATATAAACTTCAAATTCCTCAATCTTATCAATTCCCAATTTCTTATTTCCGGAAGAGTGTATTAACCGCATGTTTTTTTTCGTGTATCTGTTGACAATTTCTTCAACAAAATTTTCAACCATTGAGCCTTTGCTGCATTCAAAAATAAGCTTAAACTCCTCGAAATGTTCATACATATAATTTACAAAGTTCATTGCCTCGGAAAACATGGCCTCAATAACAATGTGTTCATCTTGCGCTAACAGCGTCTTATAATCTTCACTCTCATTCTTGGTTTCAACCTCAACCACAACTTCTAAAGTATATTTGTATACATCTTCAATCAGTGTGAAAAATAAATCTTCTTTGTTCTTAAAATGACGATATATCGCACCTGTAGTTACATTTGCCGCTTTTGCAATTTCACCTACCTGAGCCTTATCAAAGCCTTTCTTCAGGAATTCTTTTTTAGCACACTCTAAAATTCTATTTTTTGTTATATCCGAACAGTAAGACATCTAGATTCCCCATAGCCTTAAAAATGATAATCATGATATTTTTGATAATTAGATTATCAAATCTTTACATTTTGGTCAATAGAACGTTCATCTAAAATTTTTTCTATTTTTCCCACCAACGGGAAAATTAATGAAGCCGCTGCCTTTATGCGGTGGCGAGCGGCAAAGATAGTATGTATGAGTGGTCTTCTACTTAAACAATTAAAATATTACTTTTTAAATAACTCCCGCTTTTTCAAAATGCTTTTTTAATATCCGCATAGAAATCCACGCTCCCGCGAAACTTGTTATAATCGTCAATGCAATCATTGAACCGTACATCTGCCATGAACCCACAACCTGCAAATACTGTTGTAAAGCTTCATCCGTTAAATGTAAAATCTCCTTTCTTTGCATAAAATATTCTCCATGCGAAATATACATAGGCAGGGTGAACAAGGCTGTCTGCAATGTGGAGCCCAGCACATAGGGCAATATGATTGCTTTTTTATCTTTGTACTTCATCGTTGACGCAAGAATCTCCGCAATGAACCAGCCGATAATTGAAAGGCCGACGCCTATTCCGTTTGCCGCCATAAATCCCGGTAAAACGATAATTATCCCCATAATAAAAAAGACGCCCGTTTTTCTTACCTTTGATGCCGCCAGCATAAATGCTATCGATACAAAAAACAGCGTAATCGGGATATTGGCTATCGTTCCGAAAAGCGTTAATGCAGCGAGTGCTCCCGTAATAAAGAAAATTAATAGTGCAACCGCAGCGAAGATTCCGATAAAAATAAAATCTTTGGCGTTTAGTTTGTTTGTCGTTGTTTCCATGACATTCTCCTTACATTTATATTTGCTTTGAATATTTTGTTTTATCATACTGTATTTTTAGGGCGACTTTTTGCGACACATCGCAAAAAACAGGCTTTTCGGGGTTCCGCTATCGCTCCATTCCTGCGGAACGGCAAAGCCGCCCCTTCAATCCTTGTCGCATTAAAACATAAACTCCACCCTATTACTAAACTGTAAGTACGATACCGCACCTACAGCAATAGCCGTACATAATCCGTATGCAAAATCCGTTTTTGTAAATTTGAGCGGATAGATATTTGTTCTGTTTTTATAATTTTCAATTCCTCTCAGCAAAACCGAAGTTGATAGTTCTTCCGCTACTCGAATGCTCCTGAATAAAATTGGAACAATCATAAACTCCAGTGAGCGGATAGGATGAATAAAAAACTGCACTCCTGAAGTCCGAAGTCCTCTTATTTTTAAACTATCTTTTAAGTGTCTATAATCCTCTTTCAGCGTTGGCATATATCTCAATATGACAATAAACGGGATTGCAATAGCATTGGGAAACTTCATTGTTTGCATAGCAGATATAACATACGGCATTGAAGTCTTTCTCTTCAAAAATTCAATCATCATTATAGCAATGATAAACTTATGAACAAAATAGCTTATCGAAACAATTGTTAATGCTACTGTCGTGTTGGGAATATGGTGAATATAAAACATCAATCCTGCAATTATTATATAAATCACGCTATACAAAATACATTCACAATATGCTTTTGCAGTTAGCAAATATATATTGCAAATAATCAGTAAAACATGTGACGGTAAAGGTTTATTTATAGCGAGTCCCAGCATAACGAGAATAAATACAATTCCAAGAACCGTTCTTGGATCCAACTCTTTTTTTACATTCATTTTCATCACCTACCTTTACTTAAAAGTTCCCAAAGTTTCTTCTTAGTATCATTATTGAGCTTAAAATC